>CAVJLQ010000135.1:3516-18521 GCA_963650435.1 Alloprevotella sp.
CCCACAAACGCCCACAAATTTGCAAATAAACACATATTTTTGAAAACTGGAGAAAAACGAAAAGAACGGAGACAAAACGGCGAAAAAGTGAGTAAAAACTCCCGCAAAACGAAAAAAGCGTCATTCTTCCGAGTGGAAAAGGCCCCCTGTATTTGCACATGCATTTTTCCCTGTAAGAGGTTGCAGGGTGAAATAAAAACAAGGAGGATTTCAGAATGAAGAAGAAGTTAGCGTTAGTTCTGGCGGTCGCCATGTGCTGCTCGTTCCTGTTCGGGTGCGGCAGCAAGAAGGACCCCGCTTCCAGCGGCGGCTCCACCAATGAGAAGGGCGTGGTCGCGGGCTCCAACAAGTCCGCCTCCGGCTCCACCGACAAGGATGTGTACATCGACATGTGGGGCGTGTGGGCCCAGGACAACTACCGCGCCGAGTATTGGCAGCAGAAGGCCACCGAGTTCTGCGAGCAGTATGAGAAGGACACCGGCATCTCCGTCCAGTTCGAGTATTACGGCCAGGGCAGCTACGCCGCGCTGACCGAGAAGCTGGCCGGCGGCGCCGTGACGAAGGAGCTGCCCGTCATCTCCCAGATCGAGGAGCAGGCCACTGCCCGCTTCTATCCTCTGGCTGCCGACCTGAGCAAGTATCTGAAGCAGGAGACCATCGACGACTACCTGCCCGGTCTGCTGGTGTCCTGCACCCAGCAGGGCAAGCTGGTGGCCGTGCCCGCCGGCCGGTCCTACATCGTGGCCTGCGTGAACAAGACCCTGCTGGAGCAGGCCGGCCACTCTGTGGATGAGCTGACCGACTGGACCTGGGAGGATATGCACCAGATCGCCAAGGACATCTCCGCCCTGGGCGACGGCATCTACGGCCACACCCTGTACTGGGACGAGGACGCCTGGCCCTGGGAGTCCGCTGTGTACTCCAACGGCGGCAGCATCGACAATGACGACGGCACCAAGATCGTCTTTGACGAGGCCAGCGGCACCCCCATCCTGGACCTGACCGTTGAGATGCTCAAGGACGGCTCCAGCAGCAGCTATTACAACGATTACGATTACACCAAGGTCTCCGACGCCTTCTATCAGCCCTGGGCTGAGGGCAAGCTGGGCATGTACATCGGCTCCATCACCATGTACAAATCCGGCATGAAGTTCCGCGACAACTACGAGGGCGAGAAGTCCGACTTCGACATCGTGGTCGCCAAGCAGCCCGCCGGCAGCGCCGGCTTCTCCGTGGTCACCGGCGGCTCCAACATGATGATCATGGACAACGCCACCGAGACCCAGAAGCAGGTCGCCGCGGCCTTCTTCGAGTATCTGGCCAAGCCCGAGAACGTGGCCGGCTGGAACGAGACCTCCGGCTACATGGCCTTCACCAAGTCCGTGGAGAACGACCCCGCCTTCAAGGCCACCACCGACGCCGATCCCAACCTGCTGAACATCTACCACTACGTCGAGGACGCCCACGCCCGTCCCACCTCTGCCCACTGGCAGGACATGGTGGCCAACGTGCTCATCCAGGACCTGGTGGATCTGTCCCAGCACCCCGAGAAGTATAACACCCACGAGAAGACCACCGCTCTGGTGAACAGCTGGGTGGAGAAGTGCCAGAAGATCATCGACGAGGGCAACTGATCCCCACCCCTGGCGATCCTTAAATAGTCCAACGGGAGACAGCCGTGCAGGGGAGCAGCTCCCCTGCACGGCGATCTCGAACAAACACAGAACAAACACAGGAAAGCGGAAATGGGAAAGAACATCTCTTGAACAGAAAATAGGGACAAAAGCGACCTGACAGATCTTCCGGGGTCCGGAGCGGGACCCCGCGAGGCCCCACGTTGGGATGAGTGCAGACAGATCACTGCTGTATGCAGAGACATTTTCGGAAACGAAAACAGAACGGATCCGGGCGCGGAACTGCCCGGGATCGGTTTTATCTTTACAGGCAGCTCTATGCCGCCCACACTTGACCTGACCCAGGATCTATCTTCCGGTCTTCGCGTCTGCCCCGCCGCGCGGCGGGGGATGCGCGGCGCCATTTGTAATGGGAACACAAAGGGGACCGGGAAGAAATCTATTCGTTACGAGGTAACTGTTTATGGCCATTATCATGAAAGACATCAAGAAGCAGTACCCGGGAAGCGCCAAGCCGGTCATGGAACACTTCAATTTGACCATTGAAGAGGGCTCCTTCACCGTGCTGCTGGGCCCCTCCGGCTGCGGCAAGACCACGGCTCTGCGCATGATCGCGGGCCTGGAAGAGGTGACCGACGGCCGCATCTTCATCGACGAGACCGACGTGACCGACGTGGATCCCGGCGACCGGAACATCGCCATGGTGTTCCAGAACTACGCCATCTATCCCCACATGACCGTGCGCGGCAATGTGGAGTTTGGCCTGAAAAACTACCAGATCAGCAAGGAGGAGATCGACGAGCGGGTGGAGTACGTGCTGGGCCTGACGGGCCTGACGGAGTACGCCGACCGCAAGCCCTCCCAGCTGTCCGGCGGCCAGCGCCAGCGCGTGGCCCTGGCCCGGGCCATCTCCAAGTCCCCCAAGGCCTTCCTGATGGACGAGCCCCTGTCCAACCTGGACGCCAAGCTGCGCACCCAGATGCGGTCTGAGATGATCCAGCTGTATAACCGCCTGGGCTGCACCTTCATCTATGTGACCCACGACCAGACCGAGGCCATGACCATGGGCACCGACATCGTGATCATGTATAAGGGCCAGATCCAGCAGCACGGCACCCCCCACGAGGTGTACGACGACCCCGCCAACCTGTTTGTGGCCCAGTTCATCGGCGATCCGGGCATGAACGCCCTGAAGCTGTCCGACGGCGGCTTTGTGGGCTTTAAGCCCCGGGCCGTGTCCTTCGGAAAGGGCGAGGACGGCATGAAGCTGGCGGGCACTGTGCTGACCAGCGAGTTCATGGGCTATGACGAGCTGATCACCATCGACCTGGGCTGCGGCCATATCTCCATCCGCAACAAGGAGCGAAAGGAGGCCGGCGACCAGGTGGAGCTGTTCATTCCCCGGGACGAGCTGTTCTATTTCGACGCGGACCAGAACCGCACCGATACCCCCCAGACAGGAGAGGTGGTGAGCGTATTCCATGTTGACGACTGAGCAGAAGTCCGCTATCAACGAGAACACTGAGGTAAAGACCTTCCGCAAGCTGGAGCTGAAGCAGCACGGCAAGGCGTACCGGCTGCTGAACAGCGCGTTGAAGAACCCCTATGTGCTGATCGCTCCCGCCGAGATCATCGCCCTTGGCACAACGGTCACCGCCCTGCTCTTCTGCATCTACATGAGCTTTATGAAGTGGGACCTGATCACCGGCGAGCGGAGGTTCGTGGGCCTGTACAACTACAAGTACATCTTCACCGACGAGCTGTTTCTGACCGCCCTGGCCAATACCATGGTGTTCATGGTGGTGTCGGTGTTCGTGGGCCTGGTGCTGAAGGTGCTGGTGGGCGTGTTCCTGAACAAGGATAAGCCCATCCACAACATGGTGCAGACCATCATGTTCACCCCGTACATCATCGCCACCGTGGCCATCGCCACCATCTTCAAGTACATGATGCAGCCCACCGGCGGCGTGTTCAACCAGATCCTGTCCTTCCTGCACCTGCCCACCTCCCAGTGGTACATGGGGCAGAAGTCGGCCCTGATGTCCCTGGCCTTCATCACCATCTGGCAGAGCATGGGCTACGGCGTGCTGATCGTGATCTCCGGCCTGAAGGCCATCCCCAACCATGTGTACGAGGCCGCGCGGCTGGACAAGGCCAGCCGGCTGAAGACCTTTACCCACATCACCCTGCCCCTGCTCAGCCCCACCATGTTCTTCCTGCTGGTCACCACCTCCGTGGGCGCCTTCACCACCTTTGACATCGTGGCGATGATGACCAACGGCGGCCCCGGCAACTCCACCTACATGCTGGCGTACTACGTGTATATGCAGGGCATCCGCTTTATGCATTACGGCCGCGCCATGGCGGCCTCGGTGGTGCTGCTGATCATCACCTCCACCCTGTCGGCCATCAACTTTGCCCTGGCCGGCAAGAAGGTGCACTATCAATAAGGAAAGGAGCGGCGAATCATGTCCGGAAAAACTCAGCCCATTAAAATGAGAAAGAAAGACCCTATGATCGGGCGGATCCTGGAGTGCCTGCTGCTGGCGTTCCTGTTCGTGCTGTTCGTGCTTCCTTTCTACTACATGATCATCTCCTCGTTCAAGTCCACCATCGAGGCCATGAGCAATCCCCCCGTGTGGTGGCCCAGCAAGTTCATCTGGACCAACTTTGCTGACGCCTGGAACGAGGCCCACTTCACCAAATACGGCCTGAACTCCATCATTCTGGCCGCCGCCGTGGTGGTCACCTGTCTGGTGTGCTCCGTGCCCTGCGCCTTTGCCTTTGCCCGCATGGAGTTCAAGGGCAAAAAGCCCCTGTTCGCTATCATCCTCAGCGATATGATGGTGCCGGTGCAGTGCGTGTTCCTGCCCCTGTTCATCATCTTCTCCAAGCTGGGCTGGCTGAACACCTACGGGTCTATGATCCTGCTGTTCACCTACTCCGGCTCTACCATCTTCTTCATCCGCAACTCCTTTATGCAGGTGAACAACGAGGTGCTGGAGGCCGCCCGCCTGGACGGCGCCAGCGAGCTGACGGTGATGTTCAAGGTGACCTTCCCCATGGTCAAGCCCGTGGTGGTCACCATGGCGCTGATGGCCTTCCTGCGCCGCTGGAACGACTACTTCTGGAACCTGTCCCTGACCACCAACGACTCCGTGCGCACCCTGCCCTACGCCATTCAGGCCCTGAACGCCGCCACCGACGGCGCCCTGCCCCGGTGGGAGGTCACCATGGCTGGCGCCACCATGCTGATGGCGCCCATGCTGATCGCGTATATCTTCGCCAATAAGCAGATCAAGTCCGCCTTCGTGTACTCCGGTATCAAATGATGACCAGAGTTCGGCTGCGCTTTACCGAGGACAAGACGGACCACTTCCGCCGCAAGGACATCGACCAGAGCAGGATCTGCGCGGCGCTGGCCTACCTCCTCTTCTTCATCCCGGTGGTCATCCAGCCGGACTGCGGCTTTGGCCGCTACCACGCCAACCAGTCCCTGCTGCTGCTGATCCTGTCCACGGTGGGGGTGGTGGTGGTGTCCATGGTGCCCCGGGTGGGTCCCTTTCTGGGCATGGGCCTGATGGCCTTCTGCGTGATCTGCGCCGTGCGCGGCGCCGTGCTGGCGCTGACGCGCCGGGCAAACTGCGTGCCTGTGTTCGGCGGGATCACCATCATCCCCTACGAGCGGGCGGCGTAAACAGACAAAAACGATCCCGGGGAGTTCTCTCCCCGGGATCGTTCGTTTATGTGGTTTAGCCGCGGTTGGGCCGCCCCTGAGGGCGGGGCAGCTGGTCGTAGGAGAAGATGTTGAGGTCCGCCGCGGTGACCACCGGGCCCACCTGGGCCTCCCGCGCCGGGTCGTGGATCTGAACGACGCGGTAGCCCCCGGCCTTGGCCGAGGCGATGGCCAGGGCGGTGTCCTCGAACACCCAGGTGGTGTCCAGGTCGGTGCCCAGCCGCTGCCGGGCGGCGTGGTATACCCTGGGGGTCTCCTTGCCGAAGCCCAGGGTGCTGCAGGAGAGCACCCCGCTGAGGAAGGGGAGAAGGCCGGCGTTTTCCAGGGCGGCCCGGGCCAGCGGAAGGTCGGTGGCGGTGGCCACCAGGGCGGGGATGCCGGCGCTGTGCAGGGCCTTTACATACTCCAGCGCCCCGGGCATAGGGGGGATGGCCCGGCGGCAGTAGTGCTCCTCTACGATCTCGGTGATCTGGCGGCGGATCTCCTCCGCCGTCAGGGGGAGGGCGTATGCCGTCCGGAAGTATTCCGCCGTCTGCTGAAAGGTCAGGGGCCAGATCTGCTCTGCGCAGTCCGCCTGGGGGGCCAGGCCGAAGCGGGGCAGATACAGGCCGCCCAGAGAGCGCCAGATGTAGTTTGAGTTGAGAAGGGTGCCGTCCATGTCGAAGATCGCGCCGGAAATATCCATGTTCTTTCTCTCTGCCTTTCCCGAAAGGTGTGTGCGCGGAGCATTGTATCAGACCGGCGGGGAAAAGGCAATACCATATAGTGCCCTGTATCGCGCCCACGGCGCTTGACTTTTTTGTCAAAGACCCGGTATACTATGAAAAACTAAGGGGGACGACTATGAAAGAGAAAACGGATCCGCGCAGCCTGGTGCGCTGGGCGCGGCAGACGCTGAAGAGGAAGCGCGTGGTGGCGGTGGTATACTGGTTCCTGCGCCTGTCTGTCATCGGGGTGATGATCGCCCAGATCTTCAACCGGAATTTTGAAAATGTATTTCTGTGTGTGCTGACGCTGGTGCTGTTCCTGATGCCCACCCTTATGGAGCGGCGGCTGCAGATCGACCTGCCCAACGCCCTTGAGATCATCATCATGCTGTTTATCTACGCGGCGGAGATCCTGGGGGAGATCCAGTCCTTCTACACCACCTATCACGGGTGGGACACCATGCTGCACACCCTGAACGGCTTCCTCTGCGCGGCCATCGGCTTCTGCCTGGTGGACCTGTTCGACCGCAGCGAGAAGTTCTCCCTGTCCCTCTCTCCCAAGTATATGGCCATCGTGGCCTTCTGCTTTTCCATGACGGTGGGGGTGCTGTGGGAGTTCTTCGAGTGCACCATGGACCAGTTTTTCTTCCTGGATATGCAGAAGGACGCCATTGTGAACACCATCTCCACCGTCATGCTGGACCCCACCGGCGGCAACAGTCCCCAGGTCATCCGGGGCATCACCGACGTGATCCTGGTCACCGACCACGGGGAGATCCCTCTGGGCCTGGGGGGCTATCTGGACATCGGCCTGCTGGATACCATGAAGGACCTGTTCGTCAACTTCATCGGGGCGGTGGTGTTCTCCATCGTGGGCTACTTCTATGTGAAGAGCCGCGGACAGGGGAAATTTGCCAAAAATTTCATCCCCCAGGTGCGGGAGGAAAAGGACGATCCGGCGGAATAAGAGGGGCGGTCCCGGCCCATACTAATGCCATCCTGAAAGAAGGAGGCTATTGTCATGGATAAGAAGACCTGCAATCCCAGCATCCGCTGCGACGTGAGCAGCTGCGCCCATCACACGGCGGAGAACTGCTGCTGCCTCAGCCAGATCCAGGTGGGCTGCTGCGGCTGCACCCCCACCAAGGCCGACGGCACCGAGTGCAGCTCCTTTGCCCCCGGCAAGGGCGCGTATTGACTATCGAAAGAGTGGCAAAGCCACTTTTTCGAGTCAGGATGCACGCAGACCGGCCCTCGATCTCTTACGAAAAAGTTGGGCCGTTCTGCGTGAGAAGAGTCATTCCCGCCGCACATGTCGGCGGGAATGACGATTTTAAGATCTATTCCGCCACTTCGGTGGCGGAACTCCCTGCGGGAGGGCTTTTTCGACAAGCTGGCCGGGCCGGAGGATCTTCCTCCGGCCTGGTATTTTTGTCTCCGGCGGAAGCTCTTTACCAGATGCGGCAGAGTGTGGTATAATATCCTGAAAAATTGCGGAAGAGGGGACCGATATGGAACTGACGGAGCGCACGCTGCACAGCAAGACCGTGTTTGAGGGCAGGATCATCACCGTCCAGGTGGACGAGGCCCGGCTGCCCGACGGAAAGACTGCCGGGCGGGAGGTGGTGCGCCACCCCGGCGGCGTCACCGTTCTGCCCCTGGGGGCCGACAACACCGTCACCCTTGTGCGGCAGTACCGCTATCCCCTGGGGCAGGAGCTGCTGGAACTGCCCGCGGGCAAGCTGGAGCGCAACGGCGAGGGGCACCGCGCCGCCGCCATCCGAGAGCTGGGGGAGGAGACCGGCCTTGAGGCCGGCCAGCTGATCTATCTGGGGCATCTGGTGTCCTCCCCGGGGTTCTGCGACGAAAGGCTGCACCTCTATCTGGCCCGGGACCTGGTGCAGAAGCAGCAGCACCTGGACGAGGACGAGTTTCTGAACGTGGTCACCATGCCCTTTGACCAGCTGCTGGCGCGGGTGATGGACGGCACGGTCATCGACGCCAAGACCGTGGCCGCGGTGCTGAAGACCAAAGTGCTGCTGGGACTGTAAGACCGCAGCCGCCATACATAGGAGGAACCGCCATGGAAAAGAAGATCCTCATCGTAGAGGATGAGCAGAATATCGTGGACATCCTCTCCTTCAATCTGGAGCGGGAGGGGTATGACACCATCGAGGCCTACGACGGCCCCACCGGCCTGAAGCTGGCCCTGGAGGAGAACCCCGACCTGATCCTGCTGGACCTGATGCTGCCGGGGATGGACGGCTTTGACGTGTGCCGCCAGATCCGCCAGGCGGGCCACGCCACCCCCATCCTGATGCTCACCGCCCGGGAGGAGGAGGCCGACAAGGTGCTGGGGCTGGAGCTGGGGGCGGACGACTACATCACAAAGCCCTTCTCCATGCGGGAGCTGATGGCCCGGGTGAAGGCCAACATCCGCCGGGTGGGCATGGTGCCCGCCGCCCCCCAGGGGGAGGAGCCCGCCGCCGCGGCCATGAAGCTGGGGCGCATCACCGTGGACACGGAGCGGGCCACCGTCTATAAGGACGGGAGAGCTCTGGACCTGACCCAGCGGGAGTACGACCTGATCCGCTATCTGGTGTCCCAGCCCGGGAAGGTCTTTTCCCGGGAGGCCCTGATGGAGCATGTGTGGAACTATGAGGGCTATGTGGGCGACGTGCGGGCGGTGGACGTGGCCGTGCGCCGCCTGCGGGAGAAGCTGGAGGACGACCCCGCCGCGCCCCGGTTCATCTGCACCAAGCGGGGCATGGGCTATTACTTTGACAGCTGAGGGGCTGAACGGTCCAAGGGAAAGGGGGACGCCGGATGATCCGCAGCCTGCATATGAAGCTGGTCATGATCATTGTTCTGCTCATCCTGTCGCTGATGACGGTGGTGGGCGCCTTTTTGGTGAACTCGGTCATGGCCTTCTATCTGGATGACTTTTATACCCGGATGCAGAGCGTCTTTGAGCAGGAGGCGCTGGTGTCCGACCTGCGCACCCCCAACGAGGGGGAGGAGGACGGGGGCGAGGCGCTGATGAGCGTCCTGTCCGCCTACTCCGGCCAGCTGGGTCTGGACGGCCGCAGCCGCAAGCTGTATATCTTGGACGGCACCGGCCAGTATCTGGCCGGCAGCGACGGACGGGACGGCGACGCGCCGGACTACTCCCCCAATCTGATGGCCGTGCTCAGCGGCCGCGAGGAGGTGGGGGACGACAGCGCCGCCGCCGCCGACTTTATGGATCTGGCGGTGGCCATCCAGCGGGGCGAGCAGGACTACGTCATCTATATCTACGACAATAAGGACACGGTGTCCGACTTGATCGACCAGATCTTCGTCCTGATCGTAGAGGCCCTGTTCTTCGGCCTGGTGATCTCCGTGCTGCTGTCCTTCCTGTTGTCCAAGACCATGGTCACCCCCATCCAGCGCCTGACCGAGGGGGCCAAACGGGTGGCCGCCGGGGACTTCGGCAGCAAGATCGACGTGACCTCGCAGGACGAGATCGGCGTGCTGACCGACACCTTCAACGACATGGCCGGCCAGCTCCACGACACCCTGGAGCAGGTGGAGAGCGAGCGCAACAAGCTGGACACCCTGTTCCTGCACATGACCGACGGCGTGGTGGCCTTCAACGCCGCGGGGCAGGTGATCCACGCCAACCCCGCCGCCGGGCAGATGCTGGGGCGGCAGATCGGGCCGGACACGGATTATAACACTCTGTTCGGCGCCGCGGCCCCCCTGGCCGCCCTGCTCCAGGCCCCGGACTATCTGCGGGGGGAGATGCAGGCGGGCAGCCGCTATCTGGAGCTGCTCATGGCCCCCTTCGACCGGGACCGCCAGGGCGGCGCCCTGGTGGTGCTGCACGACATGACCGAGCAGCGGAAGAACGAGGAGATGCGCCGGGAGTTCGTGGCCAACGTGTCCCACGAGCTGCGCACCCCCTTGACCAACATCCGCTCCTATGCCGAGACGCTGGCCGACTCCGCCGGCCAGCTGGCCCCGGCCACGGAGAAGAAGTTCCTGGGGGTCATCCTCAACGAGAGCGACCGCATGACCCACATCGTACAGGACCTGCTCACCCTGTCCCGGCTGGACTCCGGGCGGGACGAGCTGAAGCTGGCCCGGTTCTCCTTCGGACAGGCGGTGCAGGACCTCTATAACGCCGTGTATATGGAGGCCCAGCGCCACGGCCACACCCTGACTCTGTCCATGCCCGACGACCTGCCCCAGGTGGTGGCCGACCGGGAGCGCATCCTTCAGGTGATGATGAACGTGGTGTCCAACGCCATCAAATATACCCCCGACGGGGGGAAGATCTCCATCTCCGCCGGGCGGACGGACAGGCAGGTGTGGATGCTGGTGGACGACAACGGCATCGGCATCCCCGCCGCCGACCGGGACCGGATCTTCGAGCGCTTCTACCGGGTGGACAAGGCCCGGTCCCGCCAGTCCGGCGGCACCGGCCTGGGCTTGTCCATCGCCAAGGAACTGGTGGACCGGCACAAGGGCCGGCTGGAGCTGGTGGACAAGGAGGGCCCCGGCCTGGCCGTGCGGCTGACCCTTTGGATCGAGGGGCCCGACCATGGATAAGCGGACGAAGATGGTGGAGCGGGCAAAGTCCCTGCTCATCGTGCTGCTGGCCTGCTCCGCGGTGCTGCTGGCCTCCCGCACCTCGCTGATCCGGCCCCTGAGCGACCTGCTCTCGCCCGCGCCGGACAGCGGCGGGGCGAATGTGTACCGGGTGCCCGTCCAGCGGCTGGAGATGGCCCGCCCCGTGGCTATGGCGGCCCTGATCCCCGGGGAGGGGCACACCCTGCGCTATGGGGTGCAGTATGACACCGCGGCCTGCGACGCCCTGTTCCAGCAGGGGGCCAGCCTGCTGGTAGAGGCCCTGTCCAGCGCCGGCGCCCCCCGGCAGATCGGCCGCCAGGAGTGGGAGCGGGCGCTGACCGAGGCCCCCGGCCTCTATTTCGACTTTTTGGGGCAGCTGCCCCTGGATGTGCTGGCCGGGTGGCTGTCCGCCCCCGACTGCACCCTGACCGGGACCGCCCGGCGCATGGCCCTGACGGTGAGCGGCGGGCAGGTGCTGCTGTGCTATCACGACACCCGGGAGGGGGCCTATTACGCCTGCACCGCCGGGGTGGTCAACCCCGACCATCTGGCCCAGGCGGTGAGCGGCCTGAGCGGGAACGGGGCGTTTTTCGCCTTTGAGACGGAGGAGTACGCCGCCCTGGCCCCCGACACCCTGCTGCTGCCGGAGGAGCCGGAGCTGCCGGTCTATCAGAGCACCAACCCCCTGAGCGGCGAGGGGGGCGGACTGGCCTCCCTGATGGACGACCTGTATTTCTCCCAGGAGAGCACCGCCTTCTACTCCGCGGGAGACGAGCAGGTGGCCCGCAGCGGGGGGGAGTCCCTGCGCCTGTCCCGCCGGGGCGTGCTGGAATACAGCTGCGACGCCGGCAGCGACAGCCGCTATGTGATCGGCGGCCCCGGCGCCGACCCGACCCTGACCGAGGTGGGGGAATACTGCCGCTATCTGGCCCAGCAGACCGTGGGCGCCCGCTGCGGCCAGGCCCGGCTGTATCTGGCCCGGGCGGAGCAGCAGGGGAACGCCCTGCTGCTGGAGTTTGAGTACTGCCTGAACGGGGCGGCCGTCAGTCTGGAGGGGGGCAGCGCCGCCAGCTTCCTGGTGGAGGACGGCCGGGTGGTGCAGTTCACCCTGCGCTTCCGCAGCTATGCCGCCGGGGACCAGAATACCCTGCTGCTGCCCCAGCGGCAGGCCGTGGCCGTTTTGCAGCAGGCGGGGGGCAGCGGCCGGGAGCTGCGCCTGGTCTGTGTGGACCAGGGGGCCGAGACGGCGGCCCTCCAGTGGGCGGCGGGGGAGGAGGACTGAGCCATGGAGTGGTCAAAGCTGAAGAACATCATCCTGCTCATCCTGCTGTGTACCAACGCTGCCCTGCTGGCCATGGTGCTGGGGCAGAACTGGCGGGAGAGCAGCGCCCTCCGCCAGGCCCGGGCCGACGCCATCGCCCTGCTGCGCCAGGGGGGCACCCAGGTGGAGGACGACGTGGTCCCACAAAAGACGGAGCTGTCCCTGCTGCGGGCGGAGCGGGACCAGGCGGAGGAGGAGAAGCTGGCCCGGGCCCTGCTGGGGGACGACCTGGCTGTGCAGGACCGGGGGGGCGGCGTCTATCTGTACCGCTCCGATCTGGGGGAGATCCAGTTCCACAGTGACGGCGCCTTTCAGGCCAGCTTTCGGCCCGGTGCCTTCTCCCTGAATGGGGAGGGGCCGGAGCAGCTGGCCCAGCGCATCGCGGAGAAGCTGGCCTTTACCGGCCAGGTGGTCCAGACCCAGACCCAGTCCGGGGGCAGCTCTGTGCTGCTGCGGCAGCTGTGGAGCGGCGTGCCCGTGTTCAATCTCCAGATGACGCTGGAGCTGGACTCCGCCGGCCTGACCGGGATCGGGGCGGGGCGGCGGCTGTTCGGCGTGCCCCAGCAGCAGGAGGCGGCGGTGCTCTCCCCCGCCTCGGCGCTGGTGCGCTTTTCCGCGGGGATGAACGCCCTGGGCGACGTGTGCAGCAGCATCGATGACATCCAGCCGGGGTATCTCAGCTCCGCCTCCCTGGCCGATGGCATGATCTTGACCCCGGTGTGGTATATTACAACGGACACCGGGGGCTACTATCTGGACCTGGTGTCGGGGAGCCTGAGCCGGGCCTGACGCGACCTGAGAGAGAAGGGATTTCTATGTTTCAGCCAAGCAGCCCCATCGGCGTGATCGACTCCGGCGTGGGGGGCTTTTCCGTGGCGCGGCAGGTGAGAAGGCTGCTGCCCCACGAGGACCTGCTCTATATGGGCGACGGGGGCAACCCCATGTACGGCGGCAGAACGGAGGAGGAGATCCTCACCATGACCCGCCATATGCTCCGCTTTATGCAGGAGCGGGAGATCAAGGTGCTGCTGGTGGCCTGCAACACCATCTCCTGCCTGATCCCCCGGTTCCAGGAGGAGCTGCCCTGCCCCGTGTTCAGCGTGGTGCAGGCCGGGGGGCGGGCCGCCGCAGCCCTGCCGGAGGTGAAGAAGCTGGCCGTGCTGTCCACGGTGTTCACCGCCCGCTCCGGCGCGTATCCGAAGCTGATCGGCCGCCTGGCCCCGGAAAAGCAGGTCATCAGCCGCCCCTGCCCCAATCTGGCCGCCTTGGTGGAGCTGGTGGTGAACGACCCGGGCATGCGCCCCCTGATCGAGGCCGACCTGCGGGACGACCTGGACGACCTGGTGAACGAGGAGCAGGTGGACTGCTGCCTGCTGGGCTGCACCCACTACCCCCTGGTGTCCGACATCATCCTGGACCTGTACCCCGGGCTCTTCCTGCTGGACCCCGCCGTCCAGATGGCCCAGACCCTGAAGGAGTATCTGGACCGCACGGGCATGAGCAGCCCCGCCCCCGGGCCGGGGCGCACCGACGTGTTTACCACCGGCAGCGTGACGGAGTACGCCCAGAAGGCCGCCCGGGTGGGGCTGGAGCCGTTGACCTCGGTGCAGTATTACCCGCCCCTGCGGATCGGACTGTAAAGAATATACATGGGCGCCCCCCCCTCGGGCGGGCGCCGGGAAAAGAGGAGTTTCCATGAACAAAGTTGCACTGGTCACCGGGTCCTCCCGGGGCATCGGCCGGGCGGTGGCCCTGCGTCTGGCCCGGGAGGGGTACGCCGTGTGCGTCAACTGCCGCCAGCGGATCGATCTGGCCCGGCAGCTGGCCGATCAGATCGGGGCCGAGGGCGGCCGGGCCATAGCCGTACAGGCGGACGTATCCGACCGGGCGGCGGTGGACGCCATGGTGGAGCAGGTGCGGCAGACCTTCGGGCCGGTCACTTTGCTGGTGAACAACGCGGGCGTGGCGGGCATGGCCCTGTTCCAGGACGTGACTGACGAGCTGTGGGACCGGTACTTCTCCGTCAATCTGAACGGGGCCCGGAACACCATTCAGGCCGTCCTGCCCGCCATGCTCCACGAGAAGGCGGGCTGTATCGTCAACGTCAGCTCCATCTGGGGCCAGCACGGGGCCTCCTGCGAGGTGACCTATTCCTGCACCAAGCATGCCCTGATCGGGCTGACCCGCTCCCTGGCCATGGAGCTGGCCCCCAGCCACATCCGGGTGAACTGCGTGGCCCCCGGGGTGATCGATACGGACATGGTGAAGGTGCTGGGGCAGGAGACCCTGGACCAGCTGGTGGAGCAGACCCCCCTGGGACGCCTGGGCACGCCGGAGGACATCGCCGCGGCGGTGGCCTTCCTGGCGGGGGACGGGGCCTCCTTCATCACCGGGCAGGTGCTGACCTGCGACGGCGGATTTGTGCCGTAACGTAGAAAAAGCCTCCCCCGGCCGACGGCCGGGGGAGGCTTTTTCTTTTTTAGATACCCAAAACGCGGGTAGCGATGGTGAAGTAGATCAGCAGGGACAGGGCGTCCACGATGGTGGTGATGAAGGGGGCGGCCATGACCGCCGGGTCGATGCCCACCTTTTCAGCGGCCATGGGCAGGGTGCAGCCCACGATCTTGGCGCACACCACCGTGAGCAGCAGGGTCAGGCAGACCACAAGGGCCACCGAGACCGTCACCTCCGGCTTGTGCATCAGCCAGCGGTCCACCACCATCATCTTTACGAAGTTGGCCCCGGCCAGACAGGTGCCGCACAGCAGGGCCACGCGCAGCTCCTTCCACACCACGGCCAGCATGTCGGAGAACTCCACCTCCCCCAGGGACAGGGCGCGGATCACCGCCACCGAGGACTGGGAGCCGGAGTTGCCCCCGGTGCCGGACAGCATGGTGATGAAGGAGGTCAGCACCACGCAGGCGGCCAGCGCCCCCTCGAAGTGGGTGATGATCATGCCGCTGAAGGTGGCCGACAGCATCAGCATCAGCAGC
>CAVJLQ010000135.1:18531-21426 GCA_963650435.1 Alloprevotella sp.
GAACACGCCGGTCTTCAGATAGGGCTTGTCCGAGGGGAGGATAGCGGCCATCTTCTCGAAGTCCTCGGTGGTCTCCTCCTCCATAACGTCCATGGCGTCGTCAACGGTGACGATGCCCACCAGGCGGTTCTCCCCGTCCACCACGGGCAGGGCCGTCAGGTCGTATTTGGAGAACATCTGGGCCACGTCCTCTTTGTCCTCGTGGGTGCCCACGGAGATGACGTTGGTCTCCATAATGTCGCCGATGCGGGTCTCGTAATCGCTGAGCAGCAGGGTCTTGACGGTGACGACCCCCTCCAGCACCCGGCTGCGGGTGACGTAGCAGGTATACACCGTCTCCTTGTCCAGGCCCACCTTCCGGATGCGGGCGAAGGACTCCTCCACCGTGGCGTCGGGGTGGAGGTAGATGAACTCCGTGGTCATAATGGAGCCGGCGGAGTCCTCGGGGTACTTCAGCAGCTGGTTGATCTGGCTGCGGGTAGAGGCGTCGGTATTCCGCAGAATACGGGATACCATATTGGCGGGCAGATCCTCGATGATGTCCACCGTATCGTCCAGATACAGCTCGTCCAGGACCTCGCGCAGCTCCTTGTCGCTCAAGGCGTTGATGATCTTCTCCTGGTCCTCGCTGTCCTCCAGATAGGTGAACACGTCCGCCGCCACGTCCTTGGGCAGCAGACGGAAGACCAGCACCTGCTGGTCGGGCTCCAGCTCGTCCAGGAACTCGGCGATGTCCACTTCGTTCATGTCGTCCAGCTGGGCGCGCAGCGCCCGGAACTGCTTGGTCTTTACCAGGTCCAGCAGCAGCTCCAGGTCGTAATTTTCGTGCATGGGGGGCTCCTCCTTCCTTTCTGATGAAAGGAAGCAGGGCGCAAAAAACCGCAGGGGGGCGTCAGGCCCCGGCTGCGGCTGCGGTGAGGGAGCTTATCTCCTCCGGTCGGAGCGGGGGCACAAGGGAGGCCCCTCCGGCTCCGCCGTCTGTCCGCAGCAGTGCGCCTGCTTCCGGCGGCGACTTCGGCCTTCCATTGTGTTCCCACATCCTCTCCTGCTTGGACAAGCGGCATCGATCCGCCCCCAGGGGGCGGCAAAAGGTTCGTTAAAAATATTATATTCCCCTTTTCCCGGCTTTGCAACCCGGGAAAAGGGGAAAAGAAAACTTTTCTATCCGGCCGGCCGCTCCAGCTCCAGCAGGGCGGCCTTCAGCTCCGGCCCTCCGGCGTATCTCACCGGGGCGCCCCCGGCGCCCAGCACCCGGTGGCAGGGCACCAGGATGGGGATGGGGTCGCTGCTGATGGCCAAGCTCGCCGCCCGGACGCTCCGGGGGCTGCCCGCCGCCCGGGCGATGCCGCCGCAGGTGCGGGTCTGGCCATAGGGGATGTCCAGCAGGGCGCGCCACACCTTCTGCTTAAAGGGGGTGCCCTTCAGATCCAGGGGCAGGTCGAAGCGCTCCCGCTTTCCGGCGAAATATTCCCCCAGCTGCCGCTCCCCCTCCGCCAGAAGGGGGGTGGCGCGGGACATCAGCCGGGGCGTGGGACTGCTGGGGAGATACAGGCGGACGATGGCGCCCCCCTCCTCCCCCAGAGCCATGGGGCCGAAGGGGGTGTCAAAGCGGTAAAATTCCATGGAAAGGCGGCCCCTCTCAGTTGGCGCTGGCCTCAAAGGTCACCTGGGCGGACTTGCCCACGATGTTGATGTAGCTTTTGCCCACCCCCAGCAGCAGGGGGGAGCCGTCCTTGGCCGTGTAGGTCATGGGGCTGGCGTTGTCCTTTTTGGACCAGCGGATGTCCTGCACCGTGCCGTCGCACAGCAGGACGCCCTCCCCCTTGCCGGTGGTGCGCACGGCCTTGCGGCCCTTGTCGTCCCCCTTGATGTCGGACACGTCGGTGTACAGCACCAGCACGTTGCGCACCAGCACCTGCTGGCCGCTGTTGCCGTCCACATAGGGGCTGCCGTACTCCTCCACGGCGTACAGCCCCTGGTCGGCGTCATAGGTGAACACCCCGGTCTTGTATTTGGAGAAGGTCACGGACACCCCGGTGCAGGGGGTGCCCTGGGCTGTCTCCCCCTCCGGCAGGAAGGACAGGCCGGTGGAAAAGCCCTCCTTGTGGGTCAGGGACAGGCGCTTGGTATAGGTGGGCAGCAGCTCCCGCAGCTTTTCGCCGGAGGTGAGCAGGGAGTGCTCCAGCCCCATGGACTTTTTCCGCTGCTGGTCCCGCCAGAACAGGCCGCTCTCAAAGGAGCCGTTCACCCCGTCCAGATGGGTCACGCCCCAGTCCTGAAGGGCGTCATAAGCCTGGGGACTGCCCCCGGCGTGGACGAAGATGGCATCCATGCCGTAGGCCAGAGAGACGTAGTAGTCCCGGGCAGAGCGCACAGAGCCGATGTTCCCCACGCCGTCCAGGCTCTGGTACACCGCCATCATGCGGGTGATGCCCCCCTCGGCGGGCATCTCATAGATGAGGTCGGCCTGGGCCACGCCCAGCTGGGGCAGGGCCTTCTTCAGGTTGTTCAGCATGACGGCCACCGGGCGGTCTCCGCTGATGTCCTCCGTCATGCCCACGCCGGTGAGGGGGTGGCGGTAGGGCAGGGCGGGCTCCGGGTCCGGTTCCGGCTCCTGCTGAGAGGAGGCGGCGGAAGAGCTTGCGGAGCCGCCGGCAGAGGATGAGCTGCCGGCGGGGGCGTCCTTCTTCCCGCACCCGGGCAGGGCGAACAGCAGTGCCGCGGCCAGAAGGGCGGCAAACAGACGTTTTACAGGCATAGGCGGGCCTCCTGATCCGTTTTGTATATCTCTATCATAGCGGGATCGCCGGGCCGCGTCAATGAAAAGGCCGCGGCGTGGGCGACAAAAAGCGGGGCGATTTTTCTGCTTGACAGGGGGGACGCTCCGTGCTATAC
>CAVJLQ010000136.1:0-8026 GCA_963650435.1 Alloprevotella sp.
CGGCCGGCGGAGGAGAGCGAGGGCTGGGTCAACCCGGCCTTTGACGAGGAGCGGTTCCAGGCCATGAAACGGGGGGAGCGGACGTGACAGACTATCTGGAGCAGCTGCTGGACGAGGCCCAGGTCCTGACTCTGGCGGTGAGAGCGGCGGAGGGCGGCTCCGCCCCGGGAACGGGGAGGAGCGGGACGGCGGAGGGGCCGGACGCCCTGGCCCCGGCGGGGGAGCTGATGGCGGAGATGGAATTTCTGGCGGCGGAGGTGCTGAGCCGGAGCGTGACCCTGCCCCCGGCGGCGGAGCGGGCCGCCGAAGAGGGCGGCGTCCCTGCCCTTTGGGAGGAGGAGCGCGCGCCCCTGCCCATTCTGCGGGCGGTGGAGCAGGGGGAGCGCACCGCGCGGCCCTATGCGGGGGCGGCGCAGCCGGGCGGGAATGGCGGAGAGGGGACGGAGCGGCCCCTCTCCCCTGTCCCGGCCGTGGCCGGGCCGCTGGACGCCCAGGCGGTGGATCTGGCCTTTCAGCGGGACAGCCGCCGGTATGACAACGGATTTTCTCTGTTTTAAGGAGGTCATGGCATGACGCTGACGCCCATGCGATATAAAAACTACACCTGGCCCCACAACCCCCGGGTGTACACCATCGACTACCGCCGGGAGATGGCGGTGAACAAGGTGCCCTTCGGCCTTTACAAGCTGCAGGATCTGGACCGCACCTGCCGGGTGATGAAGGGGGAGGGGGAGTTTGTGGGCCCCCGGGCCTATGCCCAGTTCGGCCAGCTGGCCAACGTGTTTTACGCCGCGGGGCCCGGCCTGCTGATCCACCCCCTGTGGCAGACGGCCAACGCCTATTTCGTGCAGCTGAGTCTGGAGCAGCAGCCCCGGCCCGACTATGTGAAGTACACCTTCACCTTCTGGGAGGACGCCGGGTGGTATCCCGACGCCCCGAGAAGGGTGAGCGGGACGGCTTCCGCCGGGGGAGGCTCCGCCGCGGCGGCGGGGGCGGCCCCCAAGACCCACCGGGTGGTGAAGGGGGACACCCTGTGGGCCATCAGCCGGAGATACGGGGTGGCGCTGAACGCCCTGATCGCCCTGAACCCCCAGATCAAGAACCCCGATCTGATCCGGGTGGGAGACGAGGTGAGGGTGCAGTGACCGCCTATGTGCTGACGGCGGCGGGGGAGCGGTGGCAGCTGCCCCCCGCCGTGGAGTGGGAGCTGGAGTATACGGCGGGGGTGCCCTGTGACAGCTTCTTCTACCGCTGCCCCAGCCGGGGCTGCGGCGGGGCGGATCCCGCCCTGTGGCACCGGTTTGAGGGGTACGAGGGGGAGCAGCTGGTGTTCCGGGGAGTGGTGGACGAGTGCGTGCGCACCGTCTCCGCCGCCGGAGAGCGGCTGGAGCTGTCCGGCCGGGGGCTGGCCGCCCTGCTGCTGGACAACGAGGCCCTGCCCCGGGACTACGGCACCGCCACGGCGGAGGACATCCTGGACGGCCATGTGCGGCCCTATGGGATCGCCGTGGCGCCGGGCTATGCTCTGCCGGCGGTGAACCGCTTCTCCGTGGCAGCGGGCAGCAGCGAGTGGTCGGTGGTGTATGATTTCGCCCGGTATCACGGCGGCGTGCTCCCCCGGTTCGACCGGGAGGGACGGCTGGTGCTGTCCCCGTGGAGCGGCGGCGCGCCCCGCATTTTGGGAGACAGCACCCCGGTGACGGAACTGACGGTGACCGACAAGCGCTATGGGGCGCTGTCCGCCGTGTGGGTGCGGGACCGCTACCGGGACCATGTGGAAAAGGTCACCGATCCGGACTTCCTGGCCCAGGGGGGCAGTGCCCGGCGGGTGATCACCGTGCCCGGCCGGGGGGACTGGCAGGCCATGCGCTACACCGGGAAGTATCAGATGGAGCGGGCCGGCCGGGAGCGGCTGCGCATCCGGGCGGAGATCCCGGAGCTGTTCTGGGCCTGGCCGGGGGAGCTGGTGCAGGTGGCCCGCGCGGGGTTTGACCGGAACGGCCTTTACCGGGCCGCCAAGGTGACGGTGGGGGCGGACAAAAACGGGGGGCGCAGCCGGATAGAGCTGGCCCTGCCGGACATGGTGTGAGGTGAAGGGCATGTGGATCGCAGACCGGCGGGAGAGCCGCCGGACAGAGGAGGGCGCGGCGCTCGGCCTGGTGACCCTGGGGGGCGACCCGGCGGGGGTGTTCGCCGGGGGCGAGCGGCGGTGGCTGCCCGTATACTCCCCCGGGGGCTACCGCTGGCGGCCCCAGGCGGGGGAGAAGGTGCTGGTGGTGCAGGCCGGGCAGGGGCACGAGGCCCCCTGTGTGGCCGGCGTGCGCCAGGAGCCGGGGGAGCTGGAGCCGGGAGAGGTGCGCCTGACCGGCGGGACCGGGGGCGTGCGGCTGTACAGCGGCGGCGTGGAGCTGACCGGCGGGGTGAAGGTGAACGGCCAGAGCCTGGACAGCCTGATCGCCGCCGCCGTGGCCCAGGTCCTGGCCGCCGGAGGAGGAAGCGATGGAACGTAAGCTGGTGAACGGGGACTACGTCCCCGACGGGAAGGGCGGCCTGGCCGTATTGACCGGGGCGGAGGAGGTCTTGCAGCGGGCCCTGTTTCGGCTGACCGCCCGGCGGGGGGCGCTGCCCTTTCTGCCGGGGCTGGGCAGCCGGCTGTATCTGCTGCCCCGGGAGAAGCCCTCGGCCCGGCAGGCCCTGGCGGTGCAGTATGCCGCCGAAGCCCTGGGGGACGAGGAGGGCCTGAGGGTGACCGGGGCGGAGCTGCGCGAGCGGGCGGACGGGCTGGAGCTGACCGTCTATCTGGACTGGCAGGGACAGGAGCTGTCCGCCGGGCTTTTGATCGGGGAGGGAACGGATGAAGACAGTTGATGAGATCTACAGCGAGATGCTGGCCTGCTTTTCGGAGAAGACCGGCGTGCAGGGGGCGGAGGGGGGCGACCTGACCGCCCGGCTGTACGCCGTGGCCGCCCAGGTCTATGCCCTTCAGGTGCAGGCCGACTGGGTCAGGCGGCAGGCCTTCCCCCAGACGGCGGCGGGGGAGTATCTGGAACTCCACGCCGCCATGCGGGGGCTGGAGCGGAAGGAGGCCCTGAAGGCGGCGGGCACCGTGCGCTTTACAGGGGAGAGCGGGACGGCCCAGACCATCCCGGAGGGGACGGTGTGCATGACCGCCGGACTGGCACGCTTTGTGACCACCCAGGAGGGCAGCATCCCCGCGGGGCAGACTTCGGCGGAGGTGCCTGTACAGGCGGTGGAGCCGGGGGCGGCGGGGAACGCCCCCGCCGGAACGGTGACGGTGATGGCGGCCGCCCCGGTGGGGGTGACCGCCTGCACCAATCCGGCGGCCCTGTCCGGCGGACAGGACGCCGAGGGGGACGAGGCCCTGCGCCAGCGGGTGCTGGAGACCTATAAGCGCCTGCCCAACGGGGCCAACGCCGCCTATTATCAGCAGCAGGCCCTGGCCTTCGACGGGGTGGCCGCCTGCTGCGTGCTGCCCCGGAACCGGGGGGTGGGCACGGTGGACGTGGTGGTGGCCGCGCCCGGCGGGGTGCCCGACGCCGCCCTGCTGGCGGCGCTGACCGCCTGGTTCTCCGCACGGCGGGAGATCGCCGTGGACGTGAAGGTGCTGGCCCCCCAGACGGTGACGGTAGACCTGACGGCTCAGGTGAAGCCGGCGGAGGGGTATACCCTCCAGCAGGCCAAGGAGCAGGTGACGGCGGCGGTGAACGGCTGGTTCACCGGCCGGCGGCTGGGCCAGAGCGTGCTGCTGGCCCAGCTGGGCAGCATGATCTTCGCCTGTGACGGGGTGGCCAACTGCAAGGTGACCACACCCGGGGCCGACGTGGCCGTGAGCGCCGGGCAGCTGCCCGTTCTGGGCACCCTGACGGTGGAGGAGCTGGCATGAGCGGCGCGGAAGGGATGAAGGAGCTGCTGCGCCCCCTGCGGGTGTACGACCTGGAGGGGCCGTTCCTGGCCGGGGAGATGGCCGCCATGGGGGCGGCCCTGGACGGCGTGCAGGGGGAGCTGGAGGGCACGGAGAGGGAGGCCATCCCCCTGACTGCCCGGAGCTGGGGTCTGGAGCAGATCGCCGGGCTGCTGCCCCGCAGGCCGGTGGCGGACACGGCGGCGGAGCTGGGAGAGGCCGTCGCCGCCCTGCTGCGGATCGGCGGGGACAGCTTTACCCCCGCCGCCATCCAGGACACCCTGCGGGGCTGCGGCGCGGTGTGCCGGGTGACGGAGGGGGAGCCGGGGCACGTCACCGTCTCCTTCCCCGGCATCCCGGGCATCCCCGCCGGGTTCGGGGAGATGCAGAAGATCATCGAGGACATCCTGCCCGCCCACGTGCTGGCGGAATATGACTTCTGGTACATCACCTGGGCCCAGCTGGAGCAGAAGCTGCCCACCTGGCAGAGCATCGAGGAGAAAGACCTCACCTGGGGCCAGCTGGAGACCTATGTGGAATGACGCAAAGGCCCCCGCCGTTCATCAGAACGGCGGGGGCCTTTGTTGTATCAGGAGAGAGTTCCGTTATGGGGCGAAGCTCAGCCGAAGGGCCAGCTGCCGCCGAAGGGCCACTGGCTGTAGCCGCTCTGGCCCTGCGGCTGTTGCTGCTGATCCTGCTGGGTCTGCTGCTGGTTGTTGGCCTCGGTCTCGGCGTTTTTCTCGTCAAAGGTGATGGTCAGCTTGATCTCCTTCTGGCTGCGGATGACCGTCAGGGTGGCGGTGTCCCCGGCCTTATAGCCGGTGGACAGGGCGGCGGTCAGGGCGGAGGGGGAGTCGATGGCGGTGTCATCGATGGCGGTGATCACGTCGTTGACCTGCAGGCCGGCCTTCTGGGCGCAGGAGCCGTCGGCCACATAGCTGACGGCGGCGCCGGCGGGGATGCCGTAGCGCTGGGCCTCGGAGGACACGGAGCTGACCTGGACGCCCATGTAGGGCTTGCCGGTGACATAGCCGTGCTCGATCAGGTCGGCGATGATCTCCTTCACGTCATTGATGGGGAGAGCGAAGCCCAGACCCTCGGCGGACACGCCGGAGGTGGACTGGGTATACTTGGCGGAGACGATGCCCACCACGCTGCCGTACTGGTCGAACAGGGGGCCGCCGGAGTTGCCGGGGTTGATGGCGCAGTTGGTCTGCAGCACGTTCAGGGTGACGGACTCGGTCTGGCCGTTGGCGTTGATGCTGCTGGTGGTGATCAGCCGGTCCAGGGCGGAGACGATGCCGTCAGTCAGGGAGTAGGTCAGCTCGCCCAGGGGGTTGCCGATGGCGTACACCGGCTCGCCCACCACCAGCTTGTCGCTGTCGCCCAGGGTGACGGGGGTCAGGCCGGCGGCGTCGATCTTCAGCACGGCCACGTCGTTGTCCTGCTCGCCCCCCACCAGCTTGGCGGTGTACTTGTCGCCGTTGGCGAAGGAGACCTCGATGCTCACGGAGGAGTCCTTGGCGGCGTCCTCGATCACGTGGTAGTTGGTGACGATATAGCCGTCCTGGGTCAGCACGAAGCCGGAGCCGGAGGCGGCGGAGGTGGAGGTCTGACCGAAGATGTTCACCGAGGTGGTGGACACGGTGATGCCCACGCAGGAGCCCAGGTTGGCGGCGTACAGCTCAGCGCCGGTCATGGCCTGGCCGTTCTTGCTGTTCACCACGGTCTGCACCTGGGGGCGGTCCAGCTCCTGCACCACCGTGGTGTCGCCGCTGCCGGAGCGGCTGTTATACAGGGCGCACACCAGCACCAGAGCAATGGCCTTGCGCCAGCCGCCCTTCTTCCGGGGGGGCTGCTCCGGGCCCACGGGGCCGCCGGAGGTGGGGATGGGGTCCTGATAGCCGTAGCCGTTCTGGGGGCCGGGGCTCTGCTGATAATAGGTGTACTCGTTCTGGTCTGTCATATTGGATCACTCCTTGATGAGGCGGCGTACCGATCGGCGCGCCCCTCTTGTTTACAACTGTGATGATAACCGGGAAATATGAAAAAAGCATGACGAAAAGGAGGTTCTTTTTTGAACAATTCCCGAATAGTTTGAAAACAGCGCCTTTCGCTTTCGGCGAAAGGCGCTGTTTTGTATCAGAGTTCGTCCTGGGATCCCGCCAGAATGGCGGCGATGTCGTCCGCGGCGGCGCTCAGGTCCCGGCGCACGCCGGAGAACAGCCCGATCTGGGCCAGATTCTGGCACACCAGCACCGCAATGGGGGCCAGGATCATCCCCCACACCCCGGCCAGGCGCATGCCCACATAGATGCTGACCAGAGAGAGGATGGGGGACAGCCCCGTCTGGTCCCCCACGAACTTGGGCTCCATCACCCGGCGGAACATGGCGATGACTCCCCAGATGGCCATCATGCGGATGGCGGTGGGGTAGTCTCCCAGGAACAGGGCGATCACCGCCCAGGGCACCATCACCGTGCCGGAGCCCACGATGGGGATGAAATCCAGCACCGCCAGAGCCAGGGCCAGCAGCAGGGCGTAGCTCTGCCGGGTGAGCACGAAGCCCACGGCCAGAATGGCGAACACACCCACGGACAGCAGCAGCTCCGCCCGCAGATAGCCGCCGAAGGCGGCCAGAGCGGTGGTGCGCACCTGGCTGCAGAAGCGGCGCAGCCGGGGGTCCATGCGGTCAACGATCCCCCGGCGGAAGTCGGGCCAGTCCGCCATGAGGAAATAGGTGGCCATGAAGAAGAACACCAGAGCCACCACGAAGTAGGACAGGGCGGCGGCCTTGGCCCCGGCAAAGGAGGCCAGGTCCCCCATCTGGGGCAGGGTGGTGGGCACCAGGCCGATGAGCCAGTCCAGGATGCTCTTCTCCGGCTTGGCCAGCTCGACGGGCAGCATGGCGGCCAGCCGCTCCAGCAGGGCGTCCAGAGCCTGCACCTGCTCCATGGCCGCGGCCAGCAGGCCGTCCCAGTTGTTGGCGAGGCTGACCGCCTCTGACACCAGCATCTGCCCCAGCCAGAACAGCACGCCCCCGGCCACCCCCAGCAGGAGCAGCAGCAGGAGCATGGCCAGCACCCGGCGGCTCCAGTGCAGCCGCCGCTGGCCCCAGCGCACCAGCGGGTCTAACGCCGCCGCCACGGCCAGCGCCAGCACGAAGGGGGCCAGCAGGGACAGCACCCACCCCCCGGCCCTCCAGACCAGCAGGCCCCCCAGCAGGAGCAGCAGCAGCCGCAGGCCGATCCGCAGCCACAGCTGGCCCCGCTGATGCCAGGTCAATTGTCCGTTGTTCATAGTCCTCGCCCCTCAGTTCCGTTTTCTGCCGCCATTATACCCCGGAGCACCGGGGGAAAAAACAACATTTTGTAAACGGGATCGGGCAGAACGGCGGCTATGCCAAAGTTTTTTCCAGACACACCAGCCTGACCCCGGCGATCCCGTTGAAGCAGCAGTCCACGATGTCGGGCTCACGGTAGCCCAGGCGGGCATACAGGGCCCGGGCGTTTTTGTTTTTCTCGTTGGTGTCCATGCGGAGATAGGGACAGCTGTGCTCACGGGCGTAGTCCTCGTAGAAGCGGACGAAGGCGGTGCCCAGGCCCTTGCCCCCCTGAAGGGGGTCCACCACCAGGGTGTGCAGCACCATCACCTGCTCCGCCGGGGCCTGGGCGTTCTGCCACCTGGCGTTGGCGTACTCCGGCACCTGCACCTGGTTGATGCGGGCGGCGGCGGCCACGGCGCCGTCGTGCTCCAGCACGAACAGCTCTCCGGCGTCCAGGGCCGCCTGAGCCGTGGCCCGGGTGGGATAGATCCCCCGCACCCAGCCGATGGTGGTTTTTCCGGCCTCCTCCTGGGCGAGGATGCGGTCGTAGATGCCCTCGATGGCGCCGATGTCCTGCTGGGTCCCTTTTCGGATGGTATACATGGTAGATCTCCTGCCTTTTTTGGATTTGAGGGACATTATACTACGGCGCGCACAAAAAGAAAACCGCCCCGCAAAAAATTTGCGGGGCGGTCGCGACCTTCGGTAAAGGAGTAAAACGAATAGATACGGGAAGGAAGATAGTTACGAAAGAAACCCAGGAAGGGTGTCTTTCGTTT
>CAVJLQ010000137.1:0-5691 GCA_963650435.1 Alloprevotella sp.
TTCGTGCCCCAGGTGCTGGACACCAAGCTCTACGATCAGGTCATCGCCGTAGACAACGACGACGCCTTTGCCGCCGGCAAGCTGGTGGGCCGCAAGGAGGGCGTCCTGGTGGGCATCTCCGCCGGGGCGGCGGTGTGGGCCGCCATCCAGCTGGCCAAGCGGCCGGAGAACCGCGGCAAGAACATCGTGGTCCTGCTGCCCGACACCGGCGACCGCTACCTGTCCACCCCCCTGTTCCAGGACTGACGCGCCATAACATCAAGGGCCTGCCGCGAAAGCGGCAGGCCCTCTTGTATCCTTTTCCCCGGCGGATCATTTTTTCTTCCCCCTTGCCCGGCGGGGAAAAAGGGGCTATACTATGGAAAACATCATTTCGCCCGCGGGCGAGGAACAGGGAGGACATGACCATGGCAGGAACGGTACACCCGGCGGAAAATCCCCTGCTGGTGCAGCAGGCGGAGCAGGAGGCGGCCAGCGCCGCCCGGCAGCTGGCCCAGGCGGCCCATCTCCATCGCGGCCAGATCGTGGTGGTGGGGTGCAGCACCAGCGAGGTGGTGGGCCATCAGGTGGGCAGCTGGTCCACGCCGGAGGTGGCCCAGGCCATCTTCCGGGGGCTGAACGGCGTGTTCGCCCCCATGGGGGTATACATCGCCGCCCAGTGCTGCGAGCATCTGAACCGCGCCCTGATCGTGGAGCACGAGGCCGTGCCCAATGGGGAGATTGTCAATGTCATGCCCCAGCCCAAGGCGGGCAGCTCCTTCGCCACCGCGGCCTATGAGAGCTTCCGCCACCCCGTGGCCCTGGAGGAGATCCGGGCCGACGCCGGGCTGGACATCGGCGGTACCCTCATCGGGATGCATCTGAAGAAGGTGGCGGTGCCCGTCCGGCTGGAGCAGGATCACATCGGCCAGGCCATCCTTCTGGCCGCCCGCACCCGCCCCAAGTTCATCGGCGGCGACCGGGCCATCTACGACGAAAGTCTGAAGGACGGCTACCCCTGCTTTGACTAAACAAAAATCGCCCCGGCCAAAGTGACCGGGGCAATTTTTTATCTTTTACTTGTGGCACTCCTCGTAGGTGTCCACCACCGCCTTGTCCGGGGCGGGGGTGAGCAGGGACACGATCACGATGGCCGCGCAGGCGCACAGGAAGGCGGGCAGCAGCTCGTAAATGGCCCAGGCGCCGCCCATGGGGGCGATGAGGTACTTCCAGATGAAGACCATGCCGCCGCCCACGACCAGGCCGGCCAGAGCGCCCTGCTTGTTGGTGCGCTTCCAGAACAGGGAGAACAGCATCACCGGGCCGAAGCTGGCGCCGAAGCCCGCCCAGGCGAAGGATACCACCCGGAACACGGAGCTGTTGGGGTCCCAGGCCAGGAGCACACCCACGATGGCGATCCCCAGAACGGTGATCCGAGCCGTGCGCATGGTGGCCTTTTCATCCATCTTGATGCCCAGGAAGTCCTTCATCAGGTCCTGAGACACGCTGGAGGCGGCGGCCAGCAGCTGGCTGTCGGCGGTGGACATGGTGGCGGCCAGGATGCCGGACAGGATCACGCCGGCGGCGATGGCCAGCAGCAGTCCGTGCCGGCTCATCAGGTCGGACAGCTTGATGATGATGGTCTCAGCCTCGGAGCTGGTGGACAGGAAGGGCACCTTGCCCGCGGCGGTCACGCCGTTGCCGATCACGCCGATGATCACGGCGATGGCCATGGAGATGACCACCCACACGGTGGCGATCCGGCGGGAGGTGTTCAGCTTCTCCGCGTCCTCGATGGCCATGAACCGCAGCAGGATGTGGGGCATGCCGAAGTAGCCCAGGCCCCAGGCCAGGGTGGACACGATGGACAGCAGGCTGAAGCTGGCGGCGCTGCCCGTGGCCGCGTCATAGCCCCGGGTCAGGTCCAGATAGCCGGGCAGGGCCCGGGCGTTCTCCATCACCGCCGCCGCGCCGCCGGCCTGCTGGATGCCGAAGAAGACGATGACGATCAGGGCGATGGTCATAAAGATGGACTGGATTAGATCGGTGAAACACACGGCCATAAAGCCGCCCATCACCGTGTACAGGATGACCACCAGGGCGCCCACCACCATGGCGGTGTGATACTCCACGCCGAACAGGCTGCTGAACAGGGTGCCGATGGCCTTGAAGCCGGAGGCGGTGTAGGGCACGAAGAAGATCAGGATCAGCACCGCGGCGATGCAGCCCAGCAGGTGCTTCTGGTCCCCGAACCGGCGGGAGAAGAAGTCGGGCACCGTGATGGCCCCCAGGTGGGCGGAGTACCGCCGCAGGCGGCGGGCCACGATCAGCCAGTTCAGATAGGTGCCCACGGCCAGGCCGATGCAGGTCCAGGTGACCTCCGGCAGGCCGTAGAGGTAGGCCAGGCCGGGCAGACCCATGAGCAGGTAGCTGCTCATGTCGCTGGCCTCGGCGCTCATGGCGGTGACCAGGGGGCCCATCTTCCGGCCGCCCAGATAGAAGTCGTCAGAGCTGCTGCTGCCGCCCTTTTTGCTGAAGTATACGCCAACCAGCACCATAGCCAAAAGATAGGCCGCGATGGTGGCGCAGATGATGATCTGTGCGCTGTTCATGTTATGTCTCTCCTTTTCCGTTCCACACAGGGATCTGCAACGGAGACGATCATAGCACGATCAAAGCAAGAATGAAATACAGAACCGTGTATAGAATTTATCTTATACACAGTTCTGTATTTTATCGATTTTTCTTTTATTATCAAGTCTTTTAAGCTGAACGAATATTCGACTTCATTGTAAAACTGAAAATAAAATTTTTGCAGACTGCATATACAGCCCCGTCTTTTCCCCGGTGTTTCCCGTCAAAGCTCCCCCTCATCCCGCCCGGAAGCTGGCCAGAAACAGGGGGGTGGTCTTGTCCGCATAGGCCACCAGGGAGTAGTCCCCGCCGCACAGGCACCAGTCGTACAGCTGGGCCCGCTCCCACATGGCAAAGGCCCGGACGATCTCGTCCTGGGTCAGCTCGGGGCGGAACTCCCCCCGCTGGGCCCCCTGGCGCACGATCTGCCGCAGCAGCTTGAAGTATACCCGGCTGCGGTCCAGCAGGTGCTTCTCCCCCCGGGCCAGCAGCTGGGTGGACAGCAGACGGGTGAGCAGGTCGATGGACACGCTGGACTCGATCATCACATACAGCTCGTGGTTGATGTAGGCCAGCGTCTCGATGGCCCCCTTCTCCGGGCTGAGGGTGGGGATCAGCTCCTCATACTTCTCGTCAAAGACGTAGGCCAGCGTGCCCATCAGGGCGTCCTTGCCGTCAAAGTAGTGGTAAAAGGAGCCCTTGGACGTGCCCGACTCATAGACGATGTCCTCCACCGTGGTGCCCTCGTATCCCTGCTCATAGAAGAGTCTCCAGGCGGCGGAGATGATGCGTCCCCTGGTGTTCCGGCTGCTTTTTCTGGGCATGGACGCTCCTCCTTCCAAAAAACGCGCCCTTCGGCGGGCGATTTTCTATATTATCCGAGATTTTTGTCCCGCCGTCAACTGATTTATTTACATCCCGACTTCACTGTGATAAAATGCCCGTGACAGAGACGAAAGGAGGCCCGCCCCGTGGCCCACAGCTTTTTCCCCATGATCGCCCGGATGCGGTATATCAACCGCTGGGGGCTGATGCGCAACACCCAGACGGAGAATATCCAGGAGCACTCCCACATGGTGGCCGTGCTGGCCCACGCCCTGGCCGTGATCGAAAACGAGAAGTTCGGCGGGCAGGTGGATCCGGGGCAGGTGGCCGTGGCTGCCCTGTACCACGACGCCAGCGAGATCCTCACCGGCGACATGCCCACCCCCATCAAATACGACAACCCCGCCATCCAGAGCGCCTATAAGCAGGTGGAGGCGGTGGCGGAGCAGAAGCTGCTGTCCATGCTGCCGGAGGAGCTGCGCCCGGCCTATGAGGCCGCCATCACCATCCCCGACCCCCAGGTGAAGGCTCTGGTAAAGGCGGCGGACAAGCTGGACGCCTATTTGAAATGTGTGGAGGAGCTGAAGGCGGGCAACACGGAGTTCCGCAAGGCCAAGGAGCAGACCTATGCCGCCCTGTGCCAAAACCCCATCCCAGCCCTGCGGTACTTTATGGAGCACTTCCTGGCGGACTTCTCCCTCACGCTGGATGAGCTGAACTGAACGTTTCAATTTTTATTGTTTAATAGGAGGCAGCTGTATGAGAGCCATCGTCACCGTACTGGGCAAGGACCGGGTGGGCATCACCGCCAACGTGTGCGCCCTGCTGGCCAAATATGACATCAACATCCTGGACATCACCCAGACCATTCTGCAGGAGTATTTCACCATGGTCATGCTGGTGGACACCTCCGCCTGTCCCGTCTCCATCGGCGAGATGCGGGACATCCTGGAGAAGGACGGCCAGGAGCAGAGCCTGTCCATCCGCATCCAGCGGGAGGATATCTTTGATGCGATGCATCGGATCTGAGCGTCTGAGGCCGTGAGCAGGGGAGATAACGACAGAGCGAATGGGGGCAAACCAAGGAGGGCCGAAGGCCCGGATGTTTGTCCCCGGAGTCGGCGGAGTTATCGACCCGGCCGCGAGCGTGCCGAGGCGTGATACCATTAAGCGCCCAAGCACCCATGAGCAGGCGGGGCGCGATGACCTGAACGGAGGGAATACCATGCTCAACTCAAGTGAGATCTTACAGACCATCGACATGATCGACCAGCAGCACCTGGATGTCCGCACCATCACCATGGGCATCTCTCTGCTGTCCTGCGCCCACAGCGACGTGAAGACGGCCTGTGATAAGGTATACGACAAGATCACCCGCTACGCCGAGCATCTGGTGGCCACGGGGGAGGCCATCGAGAAGGAGTTCGGCATCCCCATCGTGAACAAGCGCATCTCCGTCACCCCCATCGCCCTGGTAGCCGCCGCCGCCGACACGGACAACTACACCCCCTTCGCCCAGGCTATGGACCGGGCGGCCAAGACCTGCGGGGTCAACTTCATCGGCGGCTTCTCCGCCCTGGTGCAGAAGGGGATGACCGAGGCCGACCGCATCCTGATCCGCTCCATCCCAGAGGCCCTGTCCACCACGGACATCGTCTGCGGCAGCGTGAACGTGGGCTCTACCAAGGCGGGCATCGACATGGACGCCGTGGCCCTTATGGGCCGGACGGTGAAGGAGCTGGCCGGGCGCACCGCCGACCGGGGCGGCTTCGGCTGCGCCAAGCTGGTGGTGTTCTGCAACGCGGTGGAGGACAACCCCTTCATGGCGGGCGCCTTCCACGGCGTGGGCGAGCCGGAGCGGGTCATCAACGTGGGCGTCTCCGGCCCCGGCGTGGTGTACCACGCCCTTCAGGCGGTGAAGGGCCAGCCCTTCGACGTGGTGGCCGAGACGGTGAAAAAGACCGCCTTCCGCATCACCCGCATGGGCCAGCTGGTGGCCCAGGAGGCCAGCCGCCGCCTGGACACCCCCTTCGGCATCGTAGACCTGTCCCTGGCCCCCACCCCCGCCGTGGGCGACAGCGTGGCCCGCATCCTGGAGGAGATGGGCCTGGAGGTCTGCGGCACCCACGGCACCACCGCCGCCCTGGCCCTGCTGAACGACGCGGTGAAGAAGGGCGGCGTGATGGCCTCCTCCAGCGTGGGCGGCCTGTCCGGCGCCTTCATCCCCGTCAGCGAGGACGAGGGCATGATCGC
>CAVJLQ010000138.1:0-7677 GCA_963650435.1 Alloprevotella sp.
GGATTCGAACCCCCGACCTGCTGATTACAAATCAGCTGCTCTACCGGCTGAGCTACACCAGCATCTTCGTCCGCTGTCCAACAGCAAGCAATATTGTAACAGGGAAATGCACGTTTGTCAAGGGCAATCTTTTCCATTTCCCAAAAATCTTCTCTTTCTCTCCCGCCCCGGCACATGGCCGCTCCCGCGGGGCCGGGGACGGAGAGCCAAAGCCGCTTCTTTTCACTCACACCTGAAAGGGGGGATGCCCGCCGTTACTGCACATCCGACAACACAGGAGGGGGAAATGCTATGACTTTACAGGAACTGTCCGTGGAGTACCGGGCCCACGCCCGGGCACTGGACATCCGCATCTGCCAGCTCCAGGCGGCGATGGACTACGTCCAGGACGAGGACAAGCGCTGCATCCTGGAGGAGCGCATCCACATGCTCTCCACCATGCTGCGGGAGGCCCGGGAGCTGGCCGTGCTCACCGAGCGCTACTACGACAGGGGGTACCACAGAAATGCCAAATACACGCTATAGGAGAGGGGGCATGTATGCCGCGGACATGGCGGTATACGCCCGCCAGATGGCCCAGGACAACAGCCGGGAGATCAGCCGCCTCAAGCACAACCTGATCCGCGCCCTGCGGGAGGACGTGACCCCCCGCCAGCGGCAGGCCCTGCTGCTGTACTACTCCGACGGCCTGAACATGCGGGAGATCGGGGAGAAGCTGGGGGTGGACAAGTCCACCATCTCCCGCACCATCAAGCGGGGGGAGCACCGCCTGCGCCGTTGCCTGCGGTACGGGGCGGAGGCGTACTTAAAGAGTCTGGCCGACTAAAGGCCCAAACCGTAGATCCGGTCGGCGTTGTCAAAGAACACCTTGTCCCACTGCTCCTCCGGCACGATGCCCTGGATAAAGCGGATATACTCCCCCAGGTTGACGATGGGCCAGTCGGTGCCGTACAGGATCTTCTCCCAGTGCTCCGTATAGGTCAGCCACGCGGTCAGCAGGCCGGCATACCCCGCCTGCTCCTGAAAATACCGCTCCAGATCCACCCGGCCCTCCAACAGGCCGGACAGGTCGGCGGCCACGTTGGGGTTTTTCTCCACCACGGCGGCGGCGTCCTCCAGAAAGGGATTGCCGAAATGGCACATGACGAAGCGGGTCTTGGGGTGGTCGGCGGCCGTCTCGTCCAGCACCAGGGGGTGGCTGTACCGCAGAGAGGCCCTCGGCCCGGCGGTCATGCCCATGTGGACGGCCACCGGCTTGTCGTACCGGGCGGCCAGGTCGTAGATGGGGGAGTAGAGGGGATCGCTCAGCCAGATGCGGTTATATCCGGGGTACAGCTTGACGCCGCAGCAGTTGTCCCGCTTCAGGTGCTCCTCCACCCGGTCGGGCAGGTCGGCGGGGATGTTCCGCCCCTCGTCCAGCACCATGCGGTCCAGCCCCACGCAGTAGTGGAACAGGTCGGCGGGGTAGTCGTGGCGGTCCGTCTCCAGGCTCCGGTTACCCATGACCACGCCGTGGACCACCCCCAGCTCGCCGTAAGCCAGGCGCAAGTGTTCAATGGTATTTTCGTGGCCCACGCCCCGGGCCACCTCGTCAGCCCAGGGCTCGGGGAACAGATGCAGATGGGCGTCTATGATCTTCATGATCCGCTCCTTTCTCCCCGCCGCAGCGGGGTCCTCTTCGCCTTTGCGGATATTATAGCAGATCTCCCGGGAAAAGAAAAGGGGAGGGGAGACCCTGCGGGAGACCACGGAGGTCATATACCGTAGGGGCGGCCTATGGCCGCCCGCCAAGCCTTCCCCTGGGGGAAGGTGGCATCGCCGAAGGCGATGACGGATGAGGGGAACGTTTACAGGAATAGGTACGTTCTTGCGGCGCGCCGGGTCGTCGCGCCCTACGGACGGTGGGTAGAATGTTCCGTAGGGCAAGGACTCTGCCCTTGCCGGATCGGCCCGATGGGGGCATCGGCCCCTACGGATCCTAATTCTGCGTTCCGCAAACCTTATGCGGCGGGCGGATCATATCAACCCCTACAGGATCTAAAGCCGCGTTTTCGCGTCCTATACTTCGGGCGGCCGCAGGCCGCCCCTACGCGATCCCCTCGAAAATGATCTCACCATTTTTTCTCCACGGCGGCGCAAAGAGCCCGCCCCTTTCGGGGCGGGCTCTCTCTGTTGCTTGATTCAGATCACACCAGCTGGATGATCGCCATCTCGGCGGCATCGCCGCGGCGGGGCCCGATGCGGACGATGCGGGTGTAGCCGCCCTTGCGGTCAGCATACTTGGGGCCGATTTCCTTGAACAGCTTGTTGGCCACATCCTCCTTGGTGATGAAGGCCAGCGCCTGGCGGTAGGAAGCCAGGGTGTTGTCCTTGGCCAGGGTGATCATCTTCTCAGCGAGAGGAGCGACTTCCTTGGCGCGGGTGACAGTGGTCTTGATCTGGCCGTTCTCCAGCAGATAGGTGACCATGGCGCGCAGCATGGCGACACGGGCGGCGCTGTTGGTGCGGCCCAGCTTACGGATCTTCTGAGACATGAGAAACACTCCTTCGATCTCGCCTTACGAGATCAGTCTGAAATTCGTTCATTCGGCCCTTTCCGGGCCGGGAGCCCCGTTTCCGGACATTCCGTGCAGGAGGAGGAACGTTACATACCCTCTCTGCGGCCCCCGATGGTCCGCGCCGCGCTGCTCACGACGGTTCGGACGCTTAATTTTCCTCGCTGGCCAGGGACAGGCCCATGAGGGCCAGCTTGCCGATGACCTCTTCCAGGGACTTGCGGCCCAGGTTGCGGACCTTCATCATTTCCTCTTCCGTCTTAGAGATCAGGTCCTCCACCGTGTTGATGTTGGCCCGCTTCAGACAGTTGTAGGAACGCACGGACAGGTCCATGTCGTCGATGGTCATCTCCATCACCCGGTCGCGCTGGGTCTCGGCCTTCTCCACCACCGTGGACCGGTTGCCCATGGTCTCGGACAGGTCGGTAAACAGGGTGAAGTGGTCGCACAGGATCCGCGCGCCCAGGGACACGGCGTCCCGGGCGTCGATGGTCCCGTTGGTCCAGACCTCCAGGGTCAGCTTGTCGTAGTCCGTGGCGTCGCCCACGCGGGTGTTCTCCACGGTGTAGTTGACCTTGCGCACGGGGGAGTAGATGGAGTCCACGGGGATGACCCCGATGATGGTCTGGCCGGCCTTGTTCTTGTCCGCGGGCACATAGCCGCGGCCGTGGGACAGGGTCAGCTCCATATTCAGCACCGCGTCCGCATCCAGAGTGGCCAGATGCTGCTCGGGATTGAGGATCTCCACCTCGCCGTCGGCCTTGATGTCGCCGGCGGTGACCTCACAGGGGCCAACGGCCTCGATGTGTACGGTCTTCACGCCCTCGCTGTGCAGCTTGGCGATGATGGTCTTGACGTTCAGGACGATCTCGGTCACGTCCTCCTTCACGCCGGGGATGGTGGAAAACTCATGCTGGACGCCGGCGATCTTGATGGAGGTCACCGCGGTGCCAGGCAGAGAGGACAGCAGGATCCGGCGCAGGGAGTTGCCCAAGGTAGTGCCGTAGCCGCGCTCAAGAGGCTCTACTACATACTTGCCGTAGGACGCGTCGCCGGGGTTCTCGGTGCATTCGATGCGGGGCTTTTCGATTTCTACCATATACTTGGATACCCTCCTTCTTTCGACGGCGGCATGCCGCCGCCTTGCTCAGCTCACCAAATATCTTTGAGGGTGTTCTAAGTCTGTTGTCGGCTCCCGCCGCCGCCGGATACGCGGCGGCGGCAGAAGGCGGAAAAGCTTACTTAGAGTACAGCTCGACGATGAGGTGCTCTTCCACGGGGAAGTCGATGTCGTCACGCTGCGGCATGGCGACCACCTTGCCCTGAAGGGTATTCTTGTCCCGGTCCAGCCACTTGGGCACGTTGACCTGGATGGCGTCCTCGCCCAGCAGGCGCTTGAACTTGACGGAGGAGCGGCTCTTCTCCCGCACCTCGATCACGTCGCCGGGCTTGACCAGGTAAGAGGGGATGTCCACGCGCTGGCCGTTCACGGTGAAGTGGCCGTGGGTGGTCAGCTGACGGGCCTCGCGGCGGGTCATGGCAAAGCCCAGACGATACACCACGTTGTCCAGACGGCGCTCGCACAGGGTCAGCAGGTTCTCACCGGCCTTGCCCTGCATACGGGAAGCCTTCTCGTAGTACATACGGAACTGCTTCTCCAGGATGCCGTAGACGAACTTGACCTTCTGCTTCTCGGTCAGCTGCATGGCGTACTCGGACTGCTTCTTGCGCATCTGACCCTTGGGGTTGCGGTTGGTATCTTTCTTGGCATAGCCCATAGCGGCGGGAGACAGGTTCAGTGCCTTGCAACGCTTGGCGATGGGCTGCATATTTCTGGCCATGTGTCAAAAACCTCCTTATTCCAGATCAAACGCGGCGGCGCTTGGGGGGACGGCAGCCGTTGTGGGGCACGGGGGTGCAGTCCTTGATCAGGGTGACCTCCAGGCCCACGGCCTGCAGCGCCCGGATGGCAGCCTCGCGGCCGGAACCGGGGCCCTTCACGAACACTTCCACGCTCTTCAGGCCATACTCCATAGCAGCCTTGGCAGCCGTCTCAGCGGCGGTCTGGGCAGCGTAGGGGGTGGACTTACGGGAGCCGCGGAAGCCCAGGCCGCCGGAGGAGGCCCAGGACAGGGCGTTGCCCTGTGCGTCGGTGACGGTGACCATGGTGTTGTTGAAGGAAGAGCGGATATGCACCTGGCCCTTCTCAACGTTCTTGCGCTCGCGGCGCTTACGGACAACTTTCTTGCCCTTGGTATTAGCAGCAGCCATTGCTTATCCCTCCTTACTTCTTCTTGTTGGCGACAGTGCGCTTGGGACCCTTGCGGGTGCGGGCATTGGTCTTGGACCGCTGGCCGCGGACGGGCAGACCCTTGCGGTGACGGATGCCGCGGTAGCAGCCGATCTCAGTCAGACGCTTGATGTCCATCGCCACGTTGCGGCGCAGATCGCCCTCCACGATATACTCGTGGCCGATGATCTCACGCAGCTTGGCTTCCTCTTCCTCGGTCAGATCCTTCACGCGGGTATCAGGGTTTACCCCGGCCTCGGCCAGGATCTTGTTGGCGCTGGTGCGCCCAATGCCGTAGATATAAGTGAGGCCGATCTCAATTCGCTTCTCTCTCGGCAGGTCAATACCGGCAATACGAGCCATTTATTACAGCACCTCCAATTAACCTTGTCTCTGCTTATGCTTGGGGTTTTCGCAAATTACCATGACTTTGCCCTTGCGCTTGATGACTTTGCACTTCTCGCACATGGGCTTCACGGACGGTCTTACTTTCATTGTTTAAACCTCCTATGAATGCCTTTATGGCCCCTCGTCGTCGCAAGCTCCGTATCCTTCGCCCCTGCATGAATGCAGGGGCTCACTCACTATGCTGCTCCTCCTCTCCGGCTGAAACCCGCTTCGCTGGGCTTTCAGCCGGGGCGGCCTTTGGCCGCTGATATGGTAGGAGAGCACATTCCAAAAGGCAAGGCTTCCGGAAAAAGCTGGGACGATTCGGTCGTTGATAGTTACTTCGATCTCCAGGTGATACGGCCTCGGGTGAGGTCGTAAGGTGACATCTGGACCGTCACCTTATCGCCGGGCAGGATGCGGATGAAGTTCATGCGCAGCTTGCCGGAAATGTGTGCCAGGATGATGTGGCCGTTGCCGATGTCCACGTTGAAGGTGGTGTTCGGCAGGGATTCGGTAACGATCCCCTCCAGCTCGATCATATCGTCCTTTGCCAAGCGTGATTACCTCCCTTTGAAGGCGGCCAGGGCGCGCCTAAGTTCTGGATCTGTCGCGGATCCCGTCTGTCTGAGCTTTTCCAGGGCAGGGTGGTCGAACTCCTGGGGGCAGGGGGCGAGCAACTGGGTGTGCCGCAGCTTTTTGCGCTTCGGCCGCGCCGCCTTCCTACGCTTCCCGTCGGCCAGCAGCAGGTACGCGCCCTGCTCCTGTGTGCCGACCACACAGAAAATGCCCTCTCTGTCCCGTCCGGCATTGGCCCGGACGATCCAGCCGATCGGATCAGACATACGCTCCGTCCTCGGTAACGGTGAGGATCTCGGGGTCCCCTTCAGTGATGAGGATGGAATTTTCATAGTGCGCCGCCAAAGTCCCATCCAGGGTCTTGACGGTCCAGCCGTCGGGCATCACCTTCACCCGCCAGTCGCCTATGTTCACCATAGGCTCCACCGCGATGGTCATGCCGGCCTGCAGCCGGGGCCCGTGGCCGGGGGCGCCGTAGTTGCGCACCTCGGGGGCCTCGTGCAGCTTGGCGCCCACGCCGTGGCCCACATAGTCCCGCACCACGGAGAAGCCGTTGGCTTCCACATAGGCCTGGACCGCGTGGCCGATGTCGGACACCCGGCAGCCCTGCCGGGCCATCTTGATGCCCTCGAAGAAGCTCTGCTGAGTCACGTCGATCAGCTTCTGCGCTTCCGCGCTGATCTGCCCGCAGGCATAGGTGGCGGCACAGTCGCCGTGGAAGCCGCCGATATAGGCGCCTACGTCCACGCTGACGATGTCTCCCTCCTTCAGCTTGCGGGGGCCGGGGATGCCGTGGATGATCTCGTCGTTCACCGAGATGCAGGCGGAACCGGGGTAGCCGCCGTAGCCCAGGAACGAGGGCTTTGCGCCGTGGCTTTCGATGAAGCGGCGCACCGCCGTGTCGATCTCATGGGTGGTAACGCCGGGGCGCACCATGGACCCAGCCAGCGCCCGGGCCTGGGCGGTCAGCCGCCCGGCCTTGCGCATGGCCTGGATCTCCCGGGGGGACTTCAAAGAAATCAGTTCCATACTCATTCCAGACCCAGTGCCTCCTGGATGGCCAGAGCCGTGCCTTCGATGGTGGGCCGATCGTCCACCGCCCGCAGGATGCCCTTGGCCTTGTAGTAGTCCTTCAGCGGTTCGGTCTGGTCGTGATAGACCTTCAGGCGGCCCCGGACAGTTTCCGGCTTGTCGTCGTCCCGCTGGACGACGGGCCCGCCGCAGCTGTCGCAGACGCCCTCCCGCTTGGTGGGCTTGGCAATGATGTGATAGGGCGCTCCGCACTTGGAGCAGACCCGCCGGCCCGCCATGCGCGCCTCGATCTTCTCGTCGGAGATCTCGATGGACACCACATGGTCAAAGCGCACCCCAGCCCTGTCCAGGGCCTCGGCCTGGGCGATGGTGCGGGGCACCCCGTCCAGAATGAAGCCGTTGGCACAGTCGGGCTTTTCCAGCCGCTGGCTGATGATGCCGATGATCACGTCGTCGGGGACCAGCTTGCCGGCGTCCATATAGGACTTGGCCAGCAGCCCGGTCTCGGTGCCCTCCTGAATGGCGGCGCGCAGGATATTGCCGGTGGAGATCGTCGGGATGCTCAGCTTGGCGCTGAGGATCTCAGCCTGGGTGCCTTTCCCGGCTCCGGGGGCACCCAGAAAGATCAGTTTCATGCCCATCGTGTCCTGCTCCTGTCTTACTCCAGGAAGCCCTTATAATGCCGCATGAGCATCTGGGCCTCCATCTGCTTGACGGTCTCCAGGGCCACGCCCACCACGATGATGACCGAGGTGCCGCCGATGGCCAGGGAGTTGTAGCCCACGATGTTGCCGGTGATGATGGGTGCGATGGCGATCACGGACAGGTACAGGG
>CAVJLQ010000139.1:0-6486 GCA_963650435.1 Alloprevotella sp.
CGGGGATGCGGATGGTGCGGGCCTGGTCGGCGATGGCCCGGGTGATGGCCTGGCGGATCCACCAGGTGGCGTAGGTGGAGAACTTATAGCCCTTGGTGTAGTCGAACTTCTCCACCGCCTTGATCAGGCCCAGGTTGCCCTCCTGGATCAGATCCAGGAACTGCATCCCCCGGCCCACATACCGCTTGGCGATGGACACCACCAGACGCAGGTTGGCCTCGGCCAGCTTCTGCTTGGCCTTCTCCCCCTCCTTGATGAGCTTGTTCAGTTCCTTCTTGACCTCCTCGGGCACCTCGTCGCCGCCCTTTTCCAGCTCCTCCAGCTGCTCCTTGGCGGTGTTGCCCGCATCCATCTTCTGGGCCAGGGCGATCTCCTCCTCAGAGGTCAGCAGGTTCACCTTGCCGATCTCCTTCAGATACATACGCACGGGGTCGTCAGTGCCGAAGGAGTCCGCCATGGCGTTGGGATCCACCACTTCCTCCTCGGGGATCTCCTCAATGGCCTCCAGAGAGGGCTCGGTCCCCTCGGTGATCTCGGGGATATAGTCCTCCCCCGCGGTGTCGATGCCCAGATTTTCCAGAGTGTCGTAGATCTTATCCATCTGCTCGGAGCCCAGATCCAGGCTCTCCAGCACGTCCAGCAGCTCGGAGGAGGACAGGCTGCCCTTCTTCTTGCCCCGCTCGATCAGCTCGGTCAGCTTTTCAGACCCGGGGACGCCCTCCACCAGCTTCATGATCTCGCCCTTGCCCGCCTCCATGCGGGCCAGGATCTGCTTGTCCGCCTTGTTCTTCTGCTCCTCGGTGATGGTATATACCGCTCCGGTCTTTTTGACGCTCATGTATTCTCCTCCATATATGCTTTTTTCTTTAACAATCTCTGTTGTGCCGCCAGCAGCAGGTCATCCCCGTCGGCGGCCCGGCGGCGCAGCCCCTCGTCCCGGATGACCGCTATGTAGTCCGCCGCGGCCCGTCGGCCGTTGGAAATGTCCTCGGGCTGCCCAGCCACATAGGCCAGATGGTCCATCTCCTCCGGCTCCAGGCTGCCCGCCAGGGCGGCAAGGCCGGGGGACAGGCCGCTGCGGATCCGGCCCGTCAGCAGGTCGAACACCCGCCCCAGCAGCGGGGAGGAGAACTCCTCCCCCTTCAGGTCCCCCATATCCGCCAGCAGGGCGGGGTCCATCATCAGCAGCCGCAGGATGCCCTCCTCCGCCCGGGCGGAGCGCATATTCTCATACCGCAGGGTGCGGGCCCGGGGCTGGAGCTGGGCGGCGGGGGTCAGGTCCCGGCGCTCCTGCTGCTTCTCCTCTTTCCGCAGGCGCTGGCGCAGGGCCTTTTTGATCTCCAGCGACACCGCCTCGGCGGACACCTCCGCCATCTGGGCGGCGTGGCCGCCGTAGATCTCCCGCTCCACCGCGCTGGGCAGGGTGGCCAGCATGCGGGCGGCCTCCTGCAAAAAGGCCACCTTCTGGGTGTCGTCCTCTATATTGAATTTTCGCTTCAGCTGGTCCAGACGGTAGTCCACCTGGTTCTCGCTCTGGTCCAGCAGGCGGGCAAAGGCGTCCCGGCCATAGGCCTTGATAAACTCGTCCGGGTCCTTGGCCCCGGTGACCTTCAGCACGCTCACCTTCAGCCCCGCCTTTTCCAGCAGGGGGATAGCCCGCTGGGCGGCAGCCACACCGGCGCCGTCCCCGTCGTAGGAGATCACGACCTCCTTAAAGTACCGGGAAAGCAGCTGGGCGTGCTCCGCCGTGAGGGAGGTGCCCAGAGAGGCCACGGCGTTGTCAAAGCCCCCCTGGTGCAGGGCGATGGTGTCCATATAGCCCTCGGTGAGGATGGCCCGCCCCGCCTTGCTGCCCTTGGCGATGTTCAGGGCGAACATATTCCGGCTCTTATTGTATACCGGTGTATCCGGTGAGTTCAGATATTTGGGCTGGGAGTCGTCCATCACCCGGCCGCCGAAGCCGATCACCTCTCCCCGCACGTCGATGATGGGGAACATCACCCGGTTGCGGAAGCGGTCGTAGATCCGGCCGTCCTTGTTGTTCACCGCCAGGCCGGCGTCCAGCAGATCCCGCTTGTCATAGCCCTGTCGGCCCAGCTCCCGGATCAGGTTGTCCCACCCCTCCGGTGCAAAGCCCAAGCCGAACCGGGTGATAGTGCCCCGGGACAGGCCCCGCTTTTGTAAATAGGCCAGCCCGGCCGCCCCCTCCGGAGCGGTCAGCCATTTGTGGAAGGTTCGTGCGGCCTGCCGGTTGATCTCCAGCAGTTTTTTCCGCCGCTCGGCGGCCCCGGGGGAGAAGCCCGTATCGGGCACCTCCATCCCCACCCGCTTGGCCAGCACGGCCACCGCGTCACGGTAGGGCAGGTTCTCCAGCTCCATGATGAAGTTGATGGCCCCGCCGCCCTTGCCGCAGCCGAAGCACTTGTAGATCTGCCGGTCGGGCACCACGTGGAAGGACGGGGTCTTTTCCCCGTGGAAGGGGCACAGGCCCCAGTAGCTGTTTCCTTTTTTGTTCAGCCGCACGTATTCCGAGACCAGATCCACGATGTCCGTGCGGGCCATCAGCTCTTCGATAAATTGTTCCGGAATGGCCAAGGCGCCCCCTCCTTTCTCTTTTCTCTTTTTTAGCCGGTTTTGGGGATTTTATCCCCTTTTTGATCAATACTGTTCAGTTTAGCCAGCATTTGTCATTCCGAGGCAGTGACCGATGTCACTGCCGTGGGAATCCGTATCCTAAGCGGATTAGAAAACAGATTCCTCTCCAAATCACATTGCCTATGGACTGCTGTTTACTTCACCGTCCAGTTGGCGGGTAAAAACAGCTCCTTAAATTTCTCCACCGCGAATACGTCCGTCATCCCGGCGATGTAGTCGCAGATGGCGCGGTCGTCCCCCTCCGCCGCCCGGATGTCCTGAAAGTCGGCGGGCAGGGCGTCGGGGTCCCGGCGGTAATGCTCGAACATCATGCGCAGCATCTCCTGGGCCTTGCCCTCCTCCCCCTTGCACAGGGGGTTGGTGTACACGCTGTCGAACATGAAGTCTTTCAGCTGGTTCAGGGCACGCTCCTTCTCCGGGGACTGGCAGATATGGTCCTTCCCCTGGCTGGCCTGGATGGCGTCCGCCACCAGGGCGGCGATTCGCTCCGAGTGGGTAAAGCCCAGCTCCTCCGACGCCTCCAGGGGGATATCCATGGGGAAGATCACCCCGCCCCGCAGGGCGTCCTGAATGTCGTGGTTGATGTAGGCGATCAGGTCGGCCAGGCGCACCGCCTGTCCCTCCAGGGTCTCCGCCTGGGGGCCCTTGGTGTGGCAGACGATGCCGTTGCGCACCTCCCAGGTCAGGTTCAGCCCCTCGCCGTTCTTCTCCAGCCGCTCCACCACCCGCAGGGACTGCTTATAGTGGGCAAAGCCCCCGGGCATGATCTCGCTCAGCAGCCGCTCCCCCGCGTGGCCGAAGGGGGTGTGCCCCAGGTCGTGGCCCAGGGCGATGGCCTCGGTCAGGTCCTCGTTCAGGGACAGGCCCCGGGCGATGGTGCGGGCGATGCGGGTGACCTCCAGAGTGTGGGTCATGCGGGTGCGGTAGTGGTCCCCCTCCGGCTGGAGGAAGACCTGGGTCTTGTGCTTCAGCCGCCGGAAGGCGTTGCAGTAGACGATGCGGTCGATGTCCCGCTGAAAGGGGGTGCGGATGGGGCACTCCTCCTCCGGCCGCTGCCGCCCCCTGGTATTTTGGGACAGGCATGCCATGGGAGACAGGGTCTGTGCCTCCCGCTGCTGGGTCTGCTCTCGCAGAGTCATGGGCATCCTCCTTGCCGCGGGCCGCGCCCGCCGCTTTGTTCTATCTCTATATACGATTTTCTTTTCCGATTTCCTTCAAAAAAGAAAAAATTTTTGTGGTTTTTTCACGGATCGTATCCATGCACAAAAACCCGCCCCGGTTTTGCCTCCGGGGCGGGTCTTTTGTACAGATGTCTGATATTTTTCTCCGCAGGTCTATGGCTCCCGGGTGTAGCGGGCTGGCAGGCCATATTCCCGGATCTTGTATTGCAGATACCGCCGGGATATCCCCAGGTAGTCCGCCGCCTTGGTGCGGTTGCCGCCGAAGAGCTTCAGCGCCTCGGTCACGGCCTCCTCCCCGATGGGGGCGGAGCGCTCCCGCCCCGGCCGCTCCCGGTGGAGCTCGTGCTCCCCCTCTCCGGTGCCCTCGTCAAACAGCAGCCCCTCGGGGATGCTGCTGATCTCGGTGGTGGTCGAGGGCGTCATGACCACCACCCGCTCCACAAAGTTGCGGATCTCCCGCACGTTGCCGGGCCAGCTGTACTCCCGCACCTGCTGGAGCACCGACCGGGAGAACCTCTTCTTCAGGTTGTACTTCTTGCAGAAATGATCCAGGAAATACAGGCACAGGGGGACGATGTCGTCCCGCCGCCGGCGGATGGGCGGGATGGTCAGGGGCAGCACGTTCAGCCGGTAATACAGGTCCCGGCGGAACTCCCCCTTGTCCACCAGGCGGTGCAGATCCTGGTTGGTGGCGGCGATCAGGCGGAAATCCACCTTCTTCGCGCGGATGGCCCCCACCCGCTGCACGCTCTTTTCCTCGATCACCCGCAGGATCTTGCCCTGCACGCTCATGGGCAGGGAGTTCACCTCATCCAGGAACAGGGTGCCGCCGTCCGCGGCCTGGATCAGGCCCACCTTGCCCTCTTTATTCGCGCCGGTAAAGCTGCCCTTCTCATAGCCGAACAGCTCCGACTCGATCAGGCTCTCGGAGAACGCGGCACAGTTCACCGTGATCATAGGCTTGTCCCGGCGGCCGCTGTGCTCATGGATATACCGGGCAAAGACCTCCTTGCCGCTGCCCGACTCTCCGCAGATGAGCACGCTGGAGTCCAGGGGCGCCACACTGTCGGCGATGGCGAACACCTGCTTCAGCTCCTGGCTCTCGGCCACGATGCTGTCCTGGTGGACCGGGGGCGCCAGCTCGGACTTGCCCACGCTCTCGTGGAGGATATTGGTCTGCTTCAGCAGGGTCTTATACAGGTCCTGAAAGTCCTGCACATCCTGCAGCATGGTGATGACATATTTGATGCTGCCGGTGCCGTCGAACAGCGGCGTCCCGGTGACGATGCGCATGCGGGTGGGGCCGTTGGGCTTCTGGCAGTCCTGGTAATACTGCAGGCGGCTGACCGTCTGCTTCTTCTGCTGCACCAGGTCGTAGACGCACACGTCGATAAAGCCGTAGAAGTCCCGCACGTTCATCTTCAGATATTCGTTTCTGGGGATGTTCCGCCAGTTGATCATCACCCGGTTGACAAAGACGAAGTTCCCGTCCCGGTCGTACACCACGATCCCCACGTCGATGTTGTCCAGCACCTCGCCGAAGGGCAGCTTGCTCCCGTCCGCCCTGTCCGGCGGGGACTGCCGCTCTTTCATGGCCGCCGCCTCCCTTCCTGCCGCGGCCAGACTGCCGCGGAAGTTTGTTTATTGTACCACATTCCCCGGGCAAAGGAAAGTCCCCGGCGCAAAAAGACCGCCGCCCCGCGGTATCCCGGCCTGCCAAGCGGGGGCCGTCATCTTATGACAGAGCAGCCCGCTCCCCCGGAAAGGCTCCGGGAGAGCGGGCTGCTTTTCCTTACGTCTGCCGCGCTGTGCCCTTACCGCGCTGCCGCGGTCATCAGACGCGCTTCCACACCGCGCCGCCGGGCACGTCGGTGATCTCGATGCCCTGCTGCTTCAGCTCGTCGCGGATGCGGTCGGCCTCGGCGAAGTTCTTGGCCTTCTTGGCCTCATACCGCTGCATCACCAGCGCGTCGACGGCGGGGTCGCCCTCGCCGGTCACGGTGCAGCCCACGGCGGCCGTGGTCTTGGCCTTGGCCTGCTCCTGGCGGACCTTGTCGGCCTTCTCCAGCAGAGACAGGCTGAGCACCTGGTCATAGCTGTCCAGGATGGCCAGCTTGGTTTCGTCGTTGGTCTTGGCCTTCAGGGCATCGTACAGGGCGGTCACGCCCATGGAGGTGTTCAGGTCGTTGCCCAGCTGCCGGTCGAACTTCTCCTTATACTCCGCAAGCACGGCCTGATCCACCTCGCCCTCGCCGGGCTTCAGGGCGGCGATCTTGGCGATCAGCTTGTTGAAGGCGGCGGCAGCGTTGTCCAGGTTCTCCCAGGTGAACACCAGGGCCTTGCGGTAGTGGCTCTGCAGGCAGAAGAACCGGTAGGCCACCGGGTCATAGCCCTTCTCCTCCAGCAGGGAGACGGTGAGGAACTCCCCCTTGGATTTGGACATCTTGCCGTGGTTGGTGTTCAGGTGGGCCACATGGAACCACTGGGGGCACCAGGGATGGCCCAGATAGGACTCGGACTGGGCGATCTCGTTGGTGTGGTGGGGGAAGGCGTTGTCGATGCCGCCGCAGTGGAGGTCCAGATACTCGCCGTTATACTTCATGGAGATGCCGGAGCACTCGATGTGCCAGCCGGGATAGCCCACGCCCCA
>CAVJLQ010000140.1:0-8120 GCA_963650435.1 Alloprevotella sp.
TACCATCGGTTGACAAGGGCAGACACGGTTTTGACGGGCAGAAATGGGCCCATACATCGTCAAGTCCCTTGACAATACGACAGTATTTTCTGCGGGCCTTTCCTTGTCTGGACACATTTCTGCTCCGGCAAAACTGCCTGCACCTGACAGGAATGGATCTTCGAGTGATTTTTGTTCTTTGAGACGAAGGTGGGCTGGCGCCCACCGAGGCGAAAAGGGCAAAAAGCGCCGGAAAGACGCGCTGTCAGGCGTGTTTGCCCTTGTCAACCGATGGTATCTTTATAAAAAGGCTCCGGCAGACATGCCGGAGCCTCTGTGTTTGACGCTCTTCGTTCCCTGTATCACTTCTCCGCTCTCACCTTGGCGGCCACGAAGGTGAAGGCCGGAATGACGATCACGGGAATGGCCGCCCAGCCCACGATGGAGGTGCCCTGCTGCAGCATGGCCTGGAAGCCCAGCGCCGCACCCACGGCGGCGATCCCCAGCAGGATGGCGGTGATGACGAAGCGCCGCAGCTGGGTGTTCTTGATGAAGGAGAACAGGCTGTTGAACCGGACATTCCCCGCGTGGGCCAGCCCCGCCGCGCTGGTGAGCACGGCCAGGGTCATCAGGATCACATACAGCCACTGCAGCCACTTCATCCCCAGGCGGTTCAAAACGGCCATGACGGGCAGCGTCTCGCCGCACACGTCAAAGACGTTGGTATAGCTGAACAGGGTAAAGATCAGGCAGACCATCAGCACGATGGTGATCACATAGCCGGCCAGAATGGCCTTCCGCGCCTCCCTCTTGTCCTTCAGCACGTCGGAGACCGACATGACGTTGAACACGATGGTGGACTGGAAGCAGCCGTACTGCATCGCGGCCAGGATGGCGTGGATAAAGCTGCCGTCCTTGGCGTTGGCGGCGGAGTTGGCAAAGGCCCCCGCCACGTCGCAGTCCCCCCGGGTCAGGGCCAGCACGGTGATCAGCACCACCACCCCCACAATGGCGTACATCATGTAACCGGAGGACTTGGCCAGCAGCTTGGACCCGTACAGGCACAGCAGGGCGGACACCACGATGGTGACGCCCGCGGTGGCCCAGTAGTTCAGCCCCAGAAAGCCCTGCAGCAGCTTGCCCTCGCCGGAGAAGGCCAGCCCGCCGGCGCACATCATGGTCATCAGAAAGCACAGATCATACAGTACGGCCACCACGCCGCCGGCCTTCTCGCCGTAGCAGGACTTGGCAAAGGGGCGGTAGCCGGGGGTCCTGTGCGCCCGGGCGTACTCCAGCATGTAATACATCACGCCCCCGGTAACGACCATGGCCAGCAGGGGGGTGACCAGGCCGATCCAGCCGTATTTCACATACCAGCGGACGCTGAAGGCGCCGGTGGCAAAGCCGGGGCCGAAGTGGCTGCCGATCCACACGGCGGCTACGCCCAAATAGGCGGGCACCGCGGTCTTTTTCTTTTCCATGATGATCTTCCTTTCTCTGTGTGCTATTCCTCGTCAAAGGACATGCGGGCGGCGATCTGCTCCTTCATGCCCTGGGCCAGGGCGACATGTATGGGGTGCTGCAAATAGTCCTGCAGGCGGTCAGGCGCATCCAGCTCCATCACCATCATAATGTCGGCGTTGGAGTCCCGCACCGTGGCGCAGCGGCAGACCCGGGCGTTGTGGAGGAAGTCCAACTCCTCCTCCAGGCGGGCATAGACATCCTGGCAGCGGCGGAACACCTCGTCCACGTCCGTCCCGTCCTTCAGCTTGAGGAAATTATAGTGTACCAAGAAAAGCTCCCCTCTCCTGTATGATACCTAAAAATAGACCTCCCACCGGCCCCCGTCAAGACTTTTTTGCTTTACATCGGTAAAGAAACGGCGTTTTCTCCCTTTTGCAAGATCCTGCCCCTGTCTGCTCCCCGGATCTTATCAGATCTTCCAGCCGCTTTCGGCGGACGGCAGCCCCCCTTTCATACGCAAAGCCGGCGCCCCATCTCAACAGATGGAACGCCGGCTTTTGCCCCAGCTCACTCTTTTCCGCCCTTTGCCAGCCTCTGCCCTCCTGCCAGCTCCGACACAAAAGCGGGCGCCCAGCCAAAGACCCGCCGGCACTGGGCCCTGCACTCCCCGGGGGTGCAGCCCGGATGTCCGGCCAGATAGTCGGTCAGATACTCCCGCACGTTTTTGCGCAGGCTTCTGTGGCCAAAGCGGAAGTCATACTGCGGGAGGGCATCCAAGGCGAAGGCGGTCAGCTTTTCGCCGCTGCAGCAGGGTCTGGCAAGACCTACCCGCGTGGTATAGCAGACCGTGTGTCTCTCCTCCCCGGGGACGAGCACGCAGTCCAGCCGCTCAAGGTCCGCCCTGGTCCTGCCCGCCCAGTCCGGGAGATGGCACAGACCTGTCTGCGTCAAAAAGCGCCCCTCCACAAGGGTGGCCTTCAGAAGGAAGGATAAGTAAAAATCCTCTCCATCCGAGAGGCAGAGATCCACTCCGCCGTATCCCCGCTCATGAAAATACAGCCTGCCAAACCGGTTTTTCTGCTTGGCGCTGCGGTGGGTGTTAAGATCAGGAAAGTGCTCCTCGTCGTAATAATATGCCTCCACCCACAGGGGCCTGATGTCTATCCCAAAGGCTTCCACGCGGTACTCATTGATCAGCTTTCTGCCGATCTCCTGCAGCACCGCGACCTGGCCCTGGCCGTTGGTCTGTCTCAGGGTGCGGACCAGCCGCCTGAGTTCCCTGTTGTCCTGACACATGGACTGCACCGTCCCCTTTCCTGCGCATCCGCCCACACTGGGGACCTGCGTCCCCGGCACGGCTTTATCATACCACATCCCCCGCAGCCTTGGGCACTTTCACAAATAAAAAACAGGACACCCGATCAGATGTCCTGTAAGTGGAGCGAGTGACGAGGCTCAAACTTGCTACCTGGCATCCCACAAACCGCCTGCGGCGATTTGCAGGGGCCCTGCCTCACCTCATATGCGCCTTCGGCGCAGGTAAAAGCATACTCATAAAACCGGCCTTCTGGCCGGCGGCGCGAGTGCGCCGTAAATTGCTTTTGCTGTGCAAAAGCAATTGCGCAGGGGCGGCTTTGCCGACCCCGAACATTAAAATGAAATGGATCCCAAAAAATAAAAGTATCTGCAAAAGCAGATACTTTTATTTTTTGGAGCGAGTGACGAGGCTCGAACTCGCTACCTCCACCTTGGCAAGGTGGCGCTCTACCAGATGAGCTACACTCGCAACAGCAAGGGATATTATAGCAGATTTTCGGGCGCTGTCAACCCCTTACCGCAAAGTTCTTTCTATTTTCCTACGTCTCCTCTTCCACGGGGGCGCGGCCCTCCCGCAGGGCGCAGGGGGGCACCTGATTGCTGTCCCAGCTGTAGCCCATGCTCTCCTGCTCCTGGTCGGAGCGGAAGCTCTCCTCGCCCATGGAGCCGACGGTCAGATCCAGATGCTGATAGCCCGTCTCCGTCTGCACCACGTTCCAGAAATGGGGCTCGCCGTCCCGCTCGCCCCACACCACCTGGCAGGGCACATCCAGCTCCTGGCACAGAAGGGCCATGGCCAGTGCCAGGCCGCTGCTGTCCGCCCCGCCCGCCAGCAGAGCCTGGTAGGCCGTATAGCCGTTCTCGGGCAGGACGCCCCCCTGGGCCAGGATCTGGTCCGCGGCGCTCAGCAGCTGCCGATCCCCGGTCTGCGGCAGCAGCAGGGCCGCCATCTCCCCGACCTTGTCCTCCAGCGCGGCGCAGCGCCTTTCCAGCTCCGCCTGGGACAGGTGATAGGACAGCTGCACCTCCACGATGCGCTGCCGGCCGCTGTCCGGGTAGATGTACACCGCCGCGTCGGGCAGGTCCATGGCTCTGGCGGGCTCGGAGTAAAACGCCTGGGTCATCAGCCGGCGGATATAGTCCTCGTCCTCGGCGAAATAGCTGATGCGCAGCACCACCTCCTGAGAAAACTGGCTCAGCGCCGTTTTCAGCGCCCCCCGGATGGCGGTGACGCCGGTGGCGGAGACGATGGAGTCGATCTGCTCCGCCGTGCGCCGGTAGGCGATCTGCAGGTCCGCCTGATAGCAGGATACCGACGGCGTCAGGCTGTAGGTGATAAAGTCCACGGCATAGGCCCCCAGGGGATCCTTCTGCACCACCTCAAGGCAGGCGTCCTCCAGGCTCTGCTCCACGGCGTCGGAGTCCATGTACAGCCGGACGGTGCCGCTCTCCTTTCCGGCAGAGATGAGGTAGACCAGAGCGTTCACCAGCTCCTGATACCGCTCCACCCGCAGCACCGAGGGGTCGCCGTCGGCGGCGGGGGTGGCGGAATGGGGGGTGAAGGAGACGTACTGCCGGTCGAGCATGGAGGAACAGCCGCTCAGCCCAAGGCAGAGGGCCAGCCAGATGCAGACGGCTCTCCGTTTCATCGCGGTTCCTCCTTTCCTTCTCTCGCCGCTTCTCAGTAGCCCAGCTGGGCGCCGATCAGCACCAGCTCCGTCTGTCCGATGCCGTCCGACTTAGCGGCCAGCACGCTGAACGCCCGGCACACCTTGTCGGGGCTGGAGCAGTTGTAGCAGCGGTCGCCCTTGACGGCGCAGGGGGTCTTGCGGTTCAGCCGCTTGGCGTTCAGCGGGGCGGCAATGTTCCGGGCACGCCAGAGGGCCTTTTCCAGGTCGGGCTCCAGCTTGTTGATGCCCACCACATAGTACAGCCGCTTGTGGCCGTACAGGGTGGCGGCCACCCGGTTGCAGGTGCCGTCGATGTTGACGATCTCGCCGGTGGCGGCCAGACCGTTCACCGAGCAGATGTACACCTCGGCGCCCACGGCGTCCTGGGGCTTATTGCCCTCCCAGTGCCAGAACACCTGGTTGTGGGCACAGAGGCGGGGATACAGGCCCATCTCCTTTACAGTCATAGAGCCGCCGATGCCCACGGATACGCCGTCAATGGCGCCGTCCAGATAGTCCGCCGCCTCCTCCGGGGTATCAAAGCACCGCAGGGCGATGCCCATACGCTGCAGATTCTTCGCCAGCTCCTGCACCAGGGGCTGCTGTTCCAGTTTGGTCGTCATGGTGATCTCTCCTTCTTTTCCTTGTTTTCTGCCTTGTGGGGATATTTTTCGACAACGCTCCGTATTATTTTGGTTCAGATCTCCTCCTGGTAATGGGAACGGAAGCCGTCTCCCAGCACCTCGTGGGCGGAGCAGACGATGACGAAGGCGTCCGGGTCCAGCTCCTTCACCACATGCTTCAGGGCTACGATCTCCTTCTGGCGGAAGGCGCACAGGAGCACCTCCTTCTTGTTCCCCGACCAGGCCCCCTCCCCATGGAGGATGGTCACCCCCCGGCCCATGCCGACGGTGATCTCAGCGGCGATGCTCTCGTACTTGTCGCTGATGATATAGGCCACCTTGGAGGTATCCAGACCGTACAGCACCACGTCGGTGAAGTAGGAGGCGATGAACATGGCCACTGTGCCGTACAGGGCGGTCTTGATGTTCCCGAAGGCCGCGCCCACGGCGGCCACCACGATCAGGTCCAGGGCCAGCAGCACCTTGCCCAGGGGCAGCCAGGCCAGCTTCAGCTTCACCAGCCGGGCGGCCAGGTCGGTGCCCCCGGTGGTGGCCCCCTGGGCAAAGATGATGCCCAGGGCCAGACCGATGGTCACGCCGCCGAACACCGCCGCCAGCATGGGGTCCCCCAGGGGCTGGAACACGTGGACGGCGTTGAGCAGGTCCAGGCCCACCGAGGTCAGGGCCATGGCGAACAGAGAGGACAGCAGCAGGTGTCCCCCCAGGTACTTCCACCCCAGGAAGAACAGGGGCAGGTTCATCACAAAGGTGAGCGCGCCGATGGGCAGGGCGGGCACGGCGGCGTTGACGATCTGGGCCACGCCGGTCAGCCCGCCGTAGCCGATGTGATTGGGCACATACAGCCAGTTAAAGCTGACACAGTACAGCACAGAGGCCAGCACGATCAGACCGTACTGCCGCAGAAGGAGCTTCTGTCTGGCTCGCATTGGTGATCCTCCTCGATCTTTCCGTCATTCTTTCCCGTTACAGCAGGGACATCTGCTGCTCCCCCCGGTCGTCCTCCTTCAGCAGGGCACCGGCGATGGGCAGAGATCTGGCCCGGTAGCGGGCGGGCCGGGTGATGCTGGTGTCCTCCAGGGGCAGCAGCTGCTTCACCTTATACTTGGGCTTCAGGGTCATCACGTTGACGCCCTGGGTGCTGCGGGTGGTCTTGGGATTCAGGGCCGCGGTGTGGAACACCACGCAGCGCTCCTCAGTGGAGATCACCGCCAGCTCCCGGTCCTCCCGCAGCAGCATGGCCGCCGCCAGGGGGGACTTGTCGGAATAGGCCCCGGTGAGCTTCTTCCGCCGGGTCTGGGTCTGATAGGCCGCCAGGGTGACCCGGGCGATCTTGCCGTTTTCAAAGCAGAAGAGGATATCCCCCTTCCAGTCCCCGGGGATGCAGGCCCAGACCGCCCGCTCCTCCGGCTCCATCCCCAGCTTGGTGGGCAGATAGTCCCCCAGGGCGCTGGCCTTGGTGTCGTCAAAGTCGGACAGGCGGGTCTTGTAGCACTGCTGCCTGTCGGTGAACACCAGCAGCTCGTCCCGGTTGTTGGCCTCCCACTGAAGGAAGGGGCCGTCCCCCTCCTTATACTTCTGGTCGCTGGCCATGCGCAGGGACTGGGGGGTGATCTTCTTCAGATAGCCCTCCCGGGAGAAGAACAGGTGCACGGGGTAGTCCGGGGCGCCCTCCTCCTCGTCGGGGCCGGTCTCGGCCTGGAAGTCGTACACGATCTCCGTGCGCCGGGGCTGGGCGTAGTTCTTCTTCACCTGCTCCAGCTCGCCGATGATGATCTTCCGGATGCGCCGGGGGTCGTTCACCGTGTCCTCCAGGTCGGCGATCTCCTCCGCCAGTGCCTCCACCTCCTGGGTGCGCTTGAGGATGTACTCCTTGTTGATGTTGCGCAGGCGGATATCGGCCACATAGTTGGCCTGGATCTCGTCGATGCCGAAGCCGATCATCAGGTTGGGCACCACCTCGGCGTCCTCCTCCGTGTCCCGGATGATCTGGATGGCCCGGTCGATGTCCAGCAGGATGCGCCGCAGGCCCTTCAGCAGGTGCAGCTTCTCCTTCTTCTTGTTCATGGAAAAGTATACCCGGCGGCGCACGCACTCCATGCGCCAGGCCGTCCACTCCTCCAGGATCTCCCGCACCCCCATGACCCGGGGCATCCCGGCGATGAGGATGTTGAAGTTGCAGGACTGGGTGTCCATCAAAGGGGTGGTGCGGAACAGCTTCTGCATCAGCTTGTCCGGGTCGGTGCCCCGCTTCAGGTCGATGGTCAGCTTCAGGCCGGACAGGTCGGTCTCGTCCCGCATGTCGGCGATCTCCTTCACCTTACCGGCCTTGGCCAGCTCCCGCACCTTCTCCACGATGGCCTCGGTGGTGGTGGAATAGGGGATCTCATAGACCTCGATCAGGCTCTCTTCCTTGCTGTAGCGCCACCGGGCCCGCACCTTGAAGGAGCCCCGGCCGGTGCGGTAGATCTCGCCCAGGGCGGCGGGGTCGTACAGCAGCTCACCCCCCGTGGGCAGGTCGGGGGCCTTCAGGGTGGTCATCAGGTCGTGCTCCGGGTTTTTCAGATAGGCCACCGTGGTGTCGCACACCTCGCCCAGGTTGAAGCCGCACAGGCTGCTGGCCATGCCCACGGCGATGCCCTGGTTGGCGGACACCAGCACGTTGGGGAAGGTGGTGGGCAGCAGAGTGGGCTCCATGATCTTGCCGTCGTAGTTGGGCACGAAGTCCACCGTGTCCTGGTCGATGTCCCGGAACAGCTCGCCGCAGATGGGGTCCAGCCGGGCCTCGGTATACCGGCTGGCGGCCCAGGCCATGTCCCGGGAGTACACCTTGCCGAAGTTGCCCTTGCTGTCCACCAGGGGGTGCAGCAGGGCGCCGTAGCCCCGGCTCAGGCGCACCATGGTGTCGTAAATGGCGGCGTCGCCGTGGGGGTTCAGCTTCATGGTCTGGCCCACGATGTTGGCGCTCTTGGTGCGCCCGCCCCCCAGCAGCTTCATCTGGTACATGGTGTACAGCAGCTTGCGGTGGCTGGGCTTGAAGCCGTCGATC
>CAVJLQ010000141.1:0-2745 GCA_963650435.1 Alloprevotella sp.
AGGAGTACAACGGCTATAAGGTCTACTGGTCCGACGGCGCCCAGCTGCCCCCCCAGCACGCCGAGAAGGTGGCCGCCAAGATGCGGCAGCTGGACGTGTTCTCCGGCCCCAAGACCATGCCCTACGATCAGGCGGCCGCCAGCGGCATGATCACCCTCATGGGGGAGGAGACCGACGAGAAGTTCCTGGCCAACGTGATGGCCATGGCCAACGACAAGGCGGTGGTGGCCCGGGTGGCCGACCGCTTTAAGATGGTGTATACCCCCTTCCACGGCTGCGGCCATAAGCTGATCCCCGAGACTTTGCGCCGCCTGGGGATGAAGCATGTCTTCTGCGTGCCCGAGCAGATGGTGCTGGACGGCAACTTCCCCACGGTGGTCTCCCCCAACCCGGAGAACCCCGAGGGCTTCTATCTGGCGGTGGACATCGCCCAGAAGGAGGGGGCCGACTTCATCCTGGGCTCCGACCCCGACGCCGACCGGGTGGGCATCCTGGTGCGGGACCACGAAGGCAAGTTCATCCCCGTCACCGGCAACCAGACCGGCGTGCTGCTGCTGGACTACCTCATCGGCGCCATGAAGCGCTCCGGCAGGCTGCCCCAGCACCCCGTGGCCCTGAAGACCATCGTCACCACCGAGATGGCCCGCAAGGTGGCCGAGACCAACGGCGTGGAGTGCTTCGATACCTTCACCGGCTTCAAGTTCATGGCGGAGAAGAAGAACGCCCTGGAGGCCGCGGGAGAGGGCAAGGTCATCTTCTCCTACGAGGAGTCCTACGGCTATATGATGGGCGACTACGTCCGGGACAAGGACGCCGTCACCGCCGCCCTGGTGCTGACAGAGATGGCCGCCTGGTATTACGACCAGGGCATGACCCTGTATGACGCCCTCCAGGCCCTGTACAAGAAGTACGGCGACTACGCCGAGCGCACCCTGAACCTGGTCATGCCCGGCCTGGACGGCCTGCGGAAGATGGCCGCCCTCATGGACGGCCTGCGCAAGGACCCCCCTGCCCAGATCGCAGGCACCCCCGTGGCCGTGCGCAAGGACTACTCCGACGGCTCCGTCGTGGACTGCGCCACCGGCGGGAAGAGCAAAATGGAGCTGTCCGGCTCCAACGTGCTGCGGTTCCAGCTGGCCGACGGCACCACCATCCTGGTGCGCCCCTCCGGCACCGAGCCCAAGGTCAAGGTGTATATCCTGGCCAGCGGCAGCTCCATGGAGGAGTGCCGGGAAAAGACGGAGAAGTACGCCGTCTGGGCCGAGGGGCTGAAGAAGTAAGATATTCTGACAAGGTGACAAAAGCTCCGCCCGCTGGGCGGAGCTTTTGTGCGTTTTATGCAGGAACAATAGAACGAACTTGCAAAAATGAACATGATGTCTCTGACACAGAGACAAAAACGATCCTATGTCTTTTTAGAGGGAACAAAAATACGGACTTCCTTCAAAGCGTGGAAAAATTTTGCTTGCGCCCCGATCCCTTGCTATGATATAATCCAGTTGATCTTTACATCGACCGGGACGCACCGGAAGCTGAATAAGAAAGGGCGGGATATTTCCATGGAATATAAGGCAATGAGCGCGCAGCAGCGCAAAGAGGAGCACAGCAGAGTGCTGGCGGAGTATGAGGGCTGGAAGGCCAAGAGCCTGTCCCTGAACATGGCACGGGGCAAGCCCGGCAAGGCCCAGCTGGATATGGTGTCCGACCTGCTGACGGTGCTCAGCCGTCCCGAGGAGTGCATGGCGGACGGCATCGACTGCCGCAACTACGGCGAGCTGGCCGGCCTGCCCAGCGCCAGAAGGCTGTTTGCCGACATCCTGGGCTGCAAGCCCGAGCAGGTGTTCGTGGGGGGCAATGCCAGCCTCCAGCTGATGTACGACACCATCTCCAAGGCGTACACCCACGGCCTGCTCCACTCCCCCCGCCCCTGGTGCAAGGAGGAGAAGGTCAAGTGGCTGTGTCCCGCCCCCGGGTATGACCGCCACTTTAAGGTCACCGAGTCCTTCGGCTTTGAGCTGATCGCCGTGCCCATGACGGAGAGCGGCCCCGATATGGACGAGGTGGAGCGGCTCATCCAGGACCCGGCGGTGAAGGGCATGTGGAACGTGCCCAAATACTCCAACCCCGACGGCATCATCTACTCGGAGGAGACCGTCCGCCGCATCGCCGCCATGAAGCCCGCCGCCCCCGACTTCCTGCTCATGTGGGACAACGCCTACTGCATCCACGAGTTCGACGGCCCCTTCGTCCCCTTCCCCGACATCCTCAGCCTGTGCGAGGAGCAAGGCAACGCCGATATGCCCTTTGAGTTCGCCTCCACCTCCAAGATCACCCTGCCCGGGGCCGGCGTGGCCTGCTTCGCGTGCAGCACCGCCAATATGGAGTACATGAAGAAGCTGCTGGACATCCAGGTCATCAGCTTCGATAAGGTCAACCAGCTGCGCCATGTGCGGTATCTGAAGGACCGGGAGAACACCCTTGCCCTGATGCAGCGCCACGCCGCGATCCTCAAGCCCAAGTTCGAGGCCGTGCTGTCCGCCCTGGATGCGGAGATCGCCCCCCTGGGCATCGCCAGCTGGCACCGGCCCACCGGCGGCTACTTCGTCTCGCTGAACACCGCCCCCGGCCTGGCCCGCCGCACGCTGGAGCTGTGCAAGCAGGCCGGCGTGGTCATGACCGGCGCCGGAGCCACCTTCCCCTACGGCAAGGACCCCCAGGATAGCAACATCCGCATCGCCCCCTCCC
>CAVJLQ010000142.1:0-4427 GCA_963650435.1 Alloprevotella sp.
GGCCCCTACAGTGTTGATCGCGCTATATTCCGCCGACCTTTCAGGACGCGGCCCGGGGGATGGAGATGGTCAGCAGGATGGAATCCTCCCGGTCCTCCCGGCGGCACTGGGCGTTTACCCCGGCGGAGCGCATCAGCTCCATGCTCCGCTTCAGGGTGTTCAGGAACAGCCGCACGTCCTTCAGCACGAACAGGGGCTTTTTCCTGGGGATGTCCGGGGCGGGGGAGAGCAGACCCTCCACCAGCGCCTCCGTCTGGGCCACGGTGAGCTGCTCCGTCTCCAGGAGGTCCACCGCCTGCTCCAGCAGGGGGGAGCCCTCCAGCTTCAGCAGGGCCCGGGCGTGGCGCTCCGTAAAGCCCCCCGCCCGCAGACGGGCGAGCACCTCCGGCGGCAGCCGCAGCAGGCGCAGCTTGTTGGCCACAGCGGACTGGCTCTTGCCCACCCGCCGGGCGGCCTCCTCCTGGGACAGGTGGAAGGTGTCCAGCAGCCGGCGCAGGGCCAGGGCCTCCTCCCAGAAGTCCAGATCGGTGCGCTGGACATTCTCTACCAGGGCCAGGAGAGAGGTGGTCTGGCCGTCCACCCGGACGGACAGGCAAGGCACCTTGTCCAGCCCCGCCAGCCGGGCCGCCCGCAGGCGGCGCTCGCCGGCCACCAGCTCCCAGCCGCCATCCCCCTTCCGCACCGTCAGGGGCTGGAGCACCCCCAGGGCGCGGATGGACTGGGCCAGCTCGTCCAGCTCCTCCCGGGCAAAGGTCTGCCGGGGCTGGTAGGGGTTGGGCGCAATGGCGTCCACGGGCAGGAACATCACCCGGCTGGCGTCCAGCGGGCCGCGTTTGTATAAGGCAGACATGGCGCACCTCCTGACAAGTCGGCGCGGCCGCCCTCCGGCGGGCGCCGGTCTTTGAATGGGACGACCATATTCTACCAGTTGAAAAGTGCGAGATCGGTCGAAAAAGGCGGCGGGGAAATGTTTTTCGGAAATTTTGCGGGGAAATAGAGATCCCCCGGCAGAAATGCCGGGGGATCCCATGCATCCGTATCGTTACTTGATCTCGTAGTCCCGCCCGAACTGCAGGCTGCCGAAGTCGATGCGGGAGGTGGGGGCCGGCTCGTCCTCCTCATCGTCGGGACGGGCGGCGCTCACGTCGGGCAGGGGGATGGTGTCCTCCTCGTCCCCAGTGTCGGGGGCCTCGGCGCGGGCCTTCTCGGCGGCCACATCGTCCATGGCCCGGGCCAGCAGCCGCTGTACGCTCTCGTCGATGTCAGAGACCGTCTCGTCCACCGGGTCGGCGGCGGGCGCCGCGGGGGCAGGCTCCTCCGCCTGGGCCTGGGGGGGCGCCAGCTGATCCAGCCCGTCCAGATAGGCCACGGCGCTGTCGTGGAGCTGGCGGAGCTGCCGCACATAGTCGGCGGTGGCCTTCTTGGCCTGGGCCAGGCGGAACTCCTCCGCCTCGACCTGGCGGCCCAGCTCCTGGGCCTGGGCCCGGGCGTTCTCCTCCGCGTGGGCCAGCATGTCGTCCCGCTGCTGCTCGGCCTGGCGGATGATCTCGTCCCGGCGCTGCTCGGCCTCCTTCACCGTGTCGTCGGCCATGCGCTGGGCGGTCATCAGGGCCTTGCGCATGGCGTTCTCGGTGGAGCGGTACTCCTCCACCTTGTCCACCAGCACCTTCATCTTGCTTTTCAGCACGGCGTTTTCGCTGTAGAGGGTGGAGTAGTCCTCGGTGAGCAGATCCAGGAACTCGTCCACCTGGGCCATGTTATAGCCGCCGAAGGAAGCCTTCGGGAATACGCGTTCGGATACCTCCTGGGGAGTGAGCATAGAAAAAACCTCCTTCGTTTTGAGTGTGAGGGGTGGAAAATGAAGTAGGGCGCATAGAGAAAGCGTGGGCGATCTTTCGCAGGGGCGGCCTGCGGCTGACCGTATTTTGGCGCGCCGGGTCGTCGCGCCCTACACACGATGGATAGAACGTACCGTAGGGCAAGGGCAGAGCCCCTGCCGGGGAATTTTAATACCCTCCCACCCACCTCGTCGTCGCAAAGTCCGCTGCGCTCAGGACACCCAGGCATGGGCATCCTTCGCTGCGCGCCCTTGCTTCTCCTTTCCCATTTGAACCCGCTTCGCTGGGCTTAAAATGGGTTCCCGGGGGCTTCGCCCTCTATGACCCCCGGGCGGGGGAATATATGGCGATATTCCGTAGGGGCGGATGTCCTCATCCGCCCGGCGTTTTGCAACGCAGGCGAGGACGATGTAGGGGCGGATATCATCCGCCCGCGGGCCGCCACATGGGGCGGCCCCTACGGGAAACAATGAGCAGATACGTTTCGTAGGGCAAGGGCTCTGCCCTTGCCGCCGTATGATGTGCGGCCCGATGGGGGCATCGGGCCCTACATGGTGCGTGAAACGGGTGTTGTTCCTCGTAGGGGCGGCCTTTGGCCGCCCGGAAAGCCTTCCCCTGGGGGAAGGTGGCATCGCCGAAGGCGATGACGGATGAGGGGATAGTGGACAGGATAGGCGGGCCGATGGGGACATCGGCCCCTACGGGTTCTAACGCCGCGTTTCGCAGATCTATACGGCGGGCGGATAATATCCGCCCCTACATTATGGCCCGGTGCTCTCACCGGGCCATACGGGGGTTATAGGGGGCGGAGCCCCCTATACCAAAAACGGGTGGGTGGGCGGTATTAAAATCTCCCGGCAAGGGCAGAGCCCTTGCCCTACGGTATGGCCGTTGATAGTATCCCGCAGGGGCGGCCTGTGGCCGCCCGCGCTCCGCTCAGAAATACAGCCCGTTATTCTCCAGCTCGTCGATCAGGTCGCCCAGCAGGTCCACGTTATAGGGCGTGATGATATAGGTGGAAATGGCCACTTTCTTGATCTTGCCCTCGTTGGCGTAGGCCACGCCGGACAGGAAGTCCAGCAGGCGGCGGGCGATCTCCTTGTTGGTGGACTCCAGATTCAGCACCACCGTGCGCTTCTCCCGCAGGTGGTCGGCGATCTCAGAGGCGTTCTCGAACTTGTCCGGCTTCACCAGCACCACCTGCAGCTGGGTGGCGGCGCGGATGTTCACCACCTTGTTGCCCCGGCGCTCGGACTCCTCGGCGGACACGCCGTAGTTGTCCCCACGGGCGACCCGCTCCGGCCGGTCGCCGCGGTCGGAGCGGTCCAGGCGGTCGTCCCGGTCGGCCCTGGCCCGGCGGTCAGAGGCGCGGGGAGCCGGCTCGAAATCGTCAAAATCGCCCTCGTCCTCATCCTCGTAGGGGTGGGCCAGGCGCTTGAACTCGTCAAAAATTCCCATACTTGAAAACCTCTTTTCTCGTCCCGCGGCCATGGCTGCGCCGGGGGAGCGGGAGTATTTCTGGTGTATCTGCCTGTCTCAGCCCTGGGCCCGCATGGGCGGCCGGGGGCCGAACAGGGCGGTGCCCACCCGGATCAGGGTGGAGCCCTCGGCGATGGCGTCGGCGTAGTCGCCGCTCATGCCCATAGACAGGTATGTGATAGCACTTTGATTATCCGACATTTTCTCCCTGATGTCAATAAAAAGCTGACGCATGGCCCGGAACCAGGGGCGGTTTTCTCCCGGCGCGGCGGCCGCCGGGGGGATGGCCATCAGCCCGCGGAAGCGCACGTGCTCCAGCTCCGCCGCCCGGGCGGCCAGAAGGCGGGCCTGCTCCGGGGTGCAGCCCCCCTTGCTCTCCTCCCCGGCGATGTTCACCTCCAGCAGGATGTCCTGTACCAGACCCAGCTTGTCCGCCTGCCTGTCGATGGCCAGCAGCAGATGCTCGGAGTCCACGGAGTGGATCAGATCCACCTTGCCCACCACCTGTTTGACCTTGTTGGTCTGCAAATGGCCGATGAAGTGGACAGCGGCCCCGGCGTAGGCGTTGGCCGCCAGATGGGCGGTGAGCTCCTGCACCCGGTTCTCGCCGCACAGGGTGATGCCCCCGGCGATGGCGGCGCGGATGGTGTCGTCCGTCTGTACCTTGGTGGCGGCGCACAGGGCGATCTCCGCCGGGTCGCGGCCCGCCGCCCGGGCGGCCCGCTCCATGTTCTCCCGCACCGCGCGGATGTTCTGGGAAAGATCCATCATAATGCCTTCTTTCTGTATGCATATGGATACAAAGAGTAATATAGAAAATGGAATATACCATTTATAATCAAAATTAGCGGGAAACGCGGAGGGGGCGGGCCGGTGAGGCCGCTCGTCTTAAGGCCCCCTTGTGAAAGGGGGCTGTCGCCGCCCAATATGGGGTCCCCGGCAAAGCCGTAGGCTTTGTTGGGGAGAGGACGAGCAGCGAAGTGAATGAGCCATGGCATTTATGCCGTGGCGAATGATACGGAGCTTGCGAGGACGACGTAGGGGCGGCCTATGGCCGCCCGTCAAGCCTTCCCCTGGGGGAAGGTGCCCCAGCGCGCACGCTGGGGCGGA
>CAVJLQ010000143.1:0-2791 GCA_963650435.1 Alloprevotella sp.
GGACTTGCCCGTGCCGTTGTCGCCGATCAGGCCGATGCGCTCGCCGCCCTCTACCTCCAGGGAGAGGTCTTCAAACAGCTTTTTGTCCCCGAAGGACTTGGACAGCCCCTTGATAGACAGCACCTCGTCCCCCTTGAACTGACGCTCGCCGAAGCGCACCTCCATCTTCCGCTCCCGGCGGGGGCGGTCGGTGGTGCGCATGCGCTCGATGCGCTTCTCCATAGACTGGGCCCGCTTGAAGATCTTGTCGTTGCCGGAATAGGCCCAGATCCGCAGCTGATCCGCCGCCTTCTGGAGCTGGTCGATCTTGGCCTGCTCCTTCTCATACTGGCGCAGCTGCTCTTCGTAGCGGCGCTCCTTCTCCACGGCGTAAAAGCTGTAGTTTCCGCTGTAGAACTCCGCTTTTCCGTCCTTGATCTCAATGATGCGGTCCACCACGGAGTCCAAAAAATACCGGTCGTGGGACACGGTGAGCACCGTGCCCTTGAATCGCTCCAAATACTCCTCCAGCCACTGGGTGGCCCGCAGGTCCAAATGGTTGGTGGGCTCGTCCAGCAGGAGGATATCCGTATTTTCCAGGATCAGGCGGCCCAGGTTCACCCGGGTCTTCTCCCCGCCGGACAGCTGGCCGAACAGCTGCTGGCGCATGGCGGCGGAGATGGACAGACCGCTGCACACCTTGTTCTTATTGGTCTCCCGCTCATAGCCGCCGCCGCTCTCAAAGGCGGCGGTCAGCTTGTCATAGCGGGCCATCAGGGTCTTGTCCCCGCCGTCCCCCATCTCCTGGGTCAGACGGCTCAGCTCCTCCTCCATCTCATGCAGGGGCGCAAAGGCGGTGTCCAGCACGTCCTCGACTGTATAGCCCGCGGGGTACACCGGGATCTGGGAGATCAGCCCCATGCGCTTGCCCGGGGCAATGGCCACCTCGCCCTCGTCCTGGCTCAGCTCCCCGGTGAGGATCTTCAGCAGCGTGGTCTTGCCGCAGCCGTTGGGCCCCAGCAGGCCCACCCGTTCCCCCGTATCCACCTGGAAGGTGAGCCCGTTGAGTATTTTATTGCCAACCTCAAATTCCTTCACCAGGTTGGATACGGAAATATCGATCATAGCTTCCTCGTTTTCTCTGTCCGCAGGCCCGCCCCACGCTGTGCAGGCGGGCCCCGGCCCTTATTTTTCCGGCTCCTCTGTCAGGGACAGCAGGTAGGCCGTCAGCTCTTCCATTTTCATGCCCCGGGACGCCTTCAGAAGGACGGCGCAGTCCGGCCGCACCAGCTGGGCCAGGATGGGCTTGGCCTCCTCCTTATCCCGGCAGCGGTAGATCTGCTTCACACCGGACTGCTCCGCGCCGTCGGCGATATAGGCCGCCAGCTCACCCACCGCCACCAGACAGTCGATGCCCGCCTTGCCCAGGCACTCGCCCACGCCGGTGTGCAGAGCGGGGGCGAAGGGCCCCAGCTCCAGCATATCCCCCAGCACCGCGACCTTAAAGGCCGCCGGCGCGTCCTCCAGGACGCTGACGGCCGCCCGCATGGACTGGGGATTGGCGTTGTAGGTGTCGTCCAGAAGGGTGATGTTCCCCTTCCGCTGCACCAGCGCCATGCGCATCCGGGTGGGCACAAAGCGGCGCAGGCCGGATTCGATCTCGTCCGGCGTAAGGCCGAAGCGCTCCCCCACCGCCGCGGCGATGAGCGAGGGGTAGATCATGTGCTCCCCCAGGGCTGGTATCTCCACCTCACGGTCCATCTTGGGGGTGATCATGCGGCAGTCGATGTGGCTGAGCTTGTCGCCCCCGCAGGGGATGGCCCGGTAGTCCAGCCCCTCCCCCTTGCCGCAGAACACGGTGGGCACCGGCGTTTTGCCCCGCAGGGTGGACAGCCACTCATCGTCCCCGTTCAGGATCAGCAGGCCGTCCTTTTTCACATGGGGCAGCAGCTCGCACTTGGCCTTGAAGATATTCTCCCGGCTGCCCAGGATCTCGATGTGGGCGTCGCCGATGTTGGTGATCACACCCACGTCCGGCTGGGCGATCCCCGCCAGATAGTCGATCTCCCCAGGCTTATCCATGCCCATCTCCAGCACGCAGATCTCCACGGTGGGGTCCAGACGCAGGACCGTCAGGGGCATGCCCACGTTGTTGTTGAAGTTGCCCTCTGTCTTCAGGACCTTGTACTTGGTGGACAGCACCGCCGCGATCATGTCCTTGGTGGTGGTCTTGCCCACGCTGCCCGTCACCCCCACCACAGGGATCTGGAAGCGCCCCTTGTACCAGGCGGCCAGGTCGCCCAGGGCCCGCTCGGTGTTGCCCACCTTCACATAGAACTTGCCGGGGATATAGCTGTCCCGGGTGCGGGCGGTCAGACAGCCCGCCGCCCCGTCCTCCAGGGCCTGGTTCAGGTAGGCGTGGCCGTCGAAGCGCGCCCCCACCAGGGGGATGAACAGGGCGCCGGGATGGACGGTCCGGCTGTCCGTGTCCACGCGGAAGATCGGAGTGTCCAGAGGGGACTCCGGGGTCAGCAGGGTGCCCTGGACCGCCTGAAGCAGCTCACGAAGGGTGATGGTCTCCATGTCTTACAGCTCCTTGCCTCTCAGCTCCAGTGAGGAGCGGATGATGGTCTCACAAAGGGTCCCGTAGTCGATGCCCACGGCCGCCGCCTCCTGGGGCACCAGAGAGGTGGGGGTCATGCCCGGCAGGGTATTGATCTCCAGGAAATAGGGCGTCCCATCCTCGGTGACGATGAAGTCGGCCCGGGAGTAGATGGACAGGCCCAGCGTCTCAAACACGGTCACAGCGGCC
>CAVJLQ010000143.1:2884-4446 GCA_963650435.1 Alloprevotella sp.
GGCCCACCGTCTCGAACACGGCGACAGCGGCCTTGCCGATGCGCTCCTCCCACTGGGCGGGGATGGGCGCGGGACAGACCTCCAGGGCCGCGCCGGGCTGATACTTGTTCTCGTAGTCGTAAAAGCCCTCCTTGGGGGTGATCTCAATAGAGGGCAGGGCCTTGCCGTTGAGGATGGCTACCTGGATCTCACGGCCCTTGATATACTGCTCGATGACCACCCGGCCGCCCAGCTTGACGCTCTCCTCCAGGGCATGGCGCAGCTCCGCCTTGTCGTTGGCGATGAATACACCGATGGAGGAGCCGCTGTCCACAGGCTTGACCACGGCGGGCAGAGCGGTCTCTTCCACCAGCTGCTCCAGATCCGCGTCCAGCAGGTCCACCCGGCGCCACTGGGGGGTGACCACCTTGTCGGCCACCAGCCGCTTGGTCAGATCCTTGTCCATGGCGATGGCGGAGGACAGATAGCCGGAGCCGGTGTAGGGCACGCCCAGCAGATCCAGGGCGGCCTGGATGCGGCCGTCCTCGCCGCAGGCCCCGTGCAGGCCCAGATACACCGCATCCGCCTGCTTGCACAGCTCCAGCACCCCGGGCCCGATGGCGGAGGGATCCTTCCACTTTCGGCTGGCCCGGACCTGCTCCAGGTCGGGTGCCTGACGGCTCACCGTTTTGAACGAGTCGGGGATGGGCGCATGGAACAGCTCCTCCGGCCGGCCGGTATAGTCCTCCAGCCCGAAGAACAGATCCACCAGGGCCACCTGATGGCCCCGTTCCCGCAGGGCCTGGCACACCTTGGCGCCCGAGGACAGGGACACATTGCGTTCCGGGCTGAGTCCGCCCGCCAATACTACTATCTTCATATACAACACCTCATATCCGGCTGAATGGTCACACCACGACATTTTATACGTTAGCAGTGTATTTTAGCACATCCGGGCAGAATACTCAATATATTCCAGCTTTTTTCTGCGGAAAAACAAAAGAGGATCTGGACCGCTGGTCCAGATCCTCTCTGCTGTATGTTCGAGCCTTACTTGGTGCCGAAGATCCGGTCGCCGGCGTCGCCCAGGCCGGGGACGATATAGCCGTGCTCGTTCAGGCACTTGTCCACCGCGCCGGCGTAGATCTCCACGTCGGGGTGCTTCTCCTGAATGCAGTTGATGCCCTCGGGCGCGGCCACCAGCACCATCAGCTTGATGTTCTTGCAGCCCCGCTTCTTCATCTCGGCGATGGCGGCGTCGGCGCTGCCGCCGGTGGCCAGCATGGGATCCACGATCATGATGTCCCGCTCGGCGATATCCTTGGGCATCTTGCAGAAATAGACATGGGGCTCCAGCGTCTCCTCATCCCGGAACATGCCGATGTGGCCCACCCGGGCGGAGGGGATCATGCGCAGCACGCCGTCCACCAGACCCAGACCGGCCCGCAGGATGGGGACAACGGCGATCTTCTTGCCGGCCAGAGTGGGCATCTCCGCCTTGCAGATGGGGGTCTCTACCATTTTGGTGGTCATGGGCAGGTCACGGGTGGCCTCGTAAGTAATGAGCATCCCGATCTCAGACA
>CAVJLQ010000144.1:0-6928 GCA_963650435.1 Alloprevotella sp.
AGGAGACCTTGCCGATGGGGCAGTGGATGATGTTGGTCTTGTCCAGACGATACTCCACCTTACCGGCTTTGATCTCGTGGACGGCCTTGGTCACGTCGGGGGTGACGGTGCCGGCCTTGGGGGAGGGCATCAGGCCCTTGGGGCCCAGGACCTTACCCAGACGGCCCACAACGCCCATCATGTCGGGGGTAGCGACGACCACATCGAAGTCGAACCAGTTCTCCTTCTGGATCTTCTCTACCAGATCCATCTCGCCCACATAGTCGGCGCCGGCGGCCTTGGCGGCCTCGGCCTTGTCGCCCTTGGCGAACACCAGGACGCGGACGGACTTGCCGGTACCGTTGGGCAGCACGATGGCGCCGCGGACCTGCTGGTCAGCGTGACGGGAGTCGACGCCCAGCTTGACGTGCAGCTCGACGGTCTCGTCGAACTTGGCGGTGGCGGTCTTTACCACCAGGTCCATCGCCTCGGCGGAGTCGTACAGGTTGTTGCGGTCGATCAGCTTTGCGCTGTCCTGATACTTCTTACCTCTAAACATTTCGTTCCCCTCCTTACTCGCCCACGACGACGCCCATGGAACGGGCGGTGCCGGCGACCATGCTCATGGCGGACTCGATGGTAGCGGCATTCAGGTCGGGCATCTTGATCTCAGCGATCTTGCGGACATCCTCCTTGCTGATGGTGGCCACCTTGGTCTTGTTGGGCACACCGGAGCCGGACTCGATGTTGCAGTACTTCTTGATCAGGACGGCCGCGGGGGGAGTCTTGGTCACGAAGGTGAAGGAGCGGTCGGCGTACACGGTGATGATGACGGGGATGATCATGCCCACCTCATTCTTGGTACGCTCGTTGAATTCCTTGGTGAAAGCGGCAATGTTCACGCCGTGCTGGCCCAGAGCGGGGCCAACAGGGGGGGCGGGAGTCGCCTTGCCGGCGGGGATCTGAAGTTTTACATATCCAGTTACTTTCTGTGCCACGAAAGAGCACCTCCATTTGAAAAATGTGGTTTGATTGGCGGGGCCTTAAGTTCTGCCCCTCCCACGATCGCCGCGGCCGCGCCGCGGAAAAAGTCTGATCACTGGTCGACTGCCTCGACCTGATCCAGTTCCAGCTCGACAGGGGTCTCCCGTCCGAACATGGAGACGACCACACGAACCTTGTTCCGCTCCAGGTCGATCTCCTCCACGGTGCCCAGGAAGGACTCCAGCGCGCCGTCGGTGATCTTCACGGTGTCGCCCACCTTGTAGCTGACCACGATTTCGCGCTTCTCAACGCCCAGGGCGGCCACATCGCTGTCAGACAGGGGGATGGCCTTGTTCCCGGAGCCCAGGAAGCCGGTGACGCCGCGGATATTGCGGATCACATGCCACGTCTCGTCGTTCATGACCATCTTCACCAGCACATAGCCGGGGAACACCTTGCGCTCCACATCCTTGGGGCCGTTGTCGGTGATCTCGGTCACCGTCTCCATGGGGATAGAGATCTCAAGGATCACATCCTCCAGGTGGCGGTTATCCACGTACTTCTCGATGGTGGCCTTTACCGTGTTCTCATACCCGGAATAGGTATGGACCACATACCAGTTCGCATTATCAGCCATTTCGCGCGCCCTCAGCTGAAGAGGTCGATCAGAGCGCGGACCACGGCGTTGGCCAGAGCGTCAAACGCCCAGATGAACACGCCCACGACCAGAACACAGGCGATGACGATCAGGGTGTTGTTGATGGTCTGGCTGCGGGTGGGCCACACGACCTTCTTCAGCTCGACCTTCAGCTCCTTCAGCCACTTGCCTGCGCGGGCGAAAATGCCGGGCTTGGCTTTCTTTTCGGACTTCTTGTCGGAGGCAGGCTGTTTGGTCTGCTCCAGCTTTTCGTTCTCAGCCATTGTTGTTACCCTTCTTCCTTTCCGCCGTTACGCTTACTTCGTCTCGTTGTGGACGGTGTGCTTGCGACAGAAGGGGCAGTACTTGTTCAGCTCCAGACGGTCAGGAGTGTTCTTCTTGTTCTTCTTGGTCACATAGTTTCTCTGCTTGCACTCAGAGCACCGCAGGGTGATCTTGATGCGAGCGCCGGCCTTGCTTGCCATACGTTGGGCACCTCCTTTTAGTGTTGCGCGGCCCTTCCGGCCCGCGCTTATAGCCCGCCCGACGTATAAAAAACGCCGGGTCCGGCTTACTGCCAGACCCAGCGGCTCACTGCACGAAAAAACGCGCCTGAAAAGCAACACGGTGGGGCCGGCCTTTGCCTCCCTGTGTCCCAGTCGGGTCAGGGGGACGGGCGCATCACCGTAAAATGCGCACGACAAAAAAGCCCCTGTTCACAGGTAATGGTACTATACCACGATCCGGCCCATTCCGTCAAGCTATTTTTGCTCGTTTTCTCCCTGTTTTTCTCTTGATCTGATGCCGATATTTTTGTGTGCCCGCCGCACTATCTACCGTCTCCCCCGCCCGGTGCGGGGCGCCAGCCCCAGCTGCGCCGCTCCGTCCCGGATCTCCGGCCACGCGGCGGCCAGCTGCCCCAGTCCCGCCCGGCAGGCGGTCTCCGCCTTGCGCGCCATAGTCTCCGCGTCGTCAAACAGGACGAAGTGGGGCCGCCCCTCCCCGTCCATATAGGTGAAATACCGGGCGCACAGCTCCGGGGAGAAGAACACCGCCTGCCCCCGCTCCGCCCGCAGTCTCTCCAGCTCTCCGGGGGACAGCGCCCTGCCGGATCCGTTCAGGGCGGGCAGGGCAAGATCCTCCGACGCGCGCTGGAGGGCCGCCACCGTCCGCTCCCGGCCGAAGCGCTCCGCCGCCTCCCGCAGGCGCAGCTCCAGACTGCCGCCGGACAGGGCGGTGGAGATCAGCACCCCGGCCCGCCGGACGCTTTGGGCATGCTCCTCCGGCACATACAGGGCCAGCTCCTGGGCCGCAAGGCTGTCCTCCAGCTCCCCCAGCAGCCGGGAGAAGAAGGGCGTGGGGTCCCCCTCCGGGTCGAACACCGCGCCGGAAAAGCCCCGGGCGCGGCACTCCCCCGCCACCTCCCGCAGGAAGGGGCCGGTCTGTCCCCCGGCGGGGACCGGGCCCGTCACCGCCATCAGGCCGCCCCGCAGGGCGGCGGGCAGACCGGCGGCCAGCAGATGGGGCCCCTCCCCCATGCGGTAGGCCAGGTGGCAGGCCGTCACCGGCCGCCCCCGCAGCTCCCCCAGGAGATGGGGCGGCACAAAGACCAGAAAGCGCTCCTGTTCCATTTTCGATCCCCCTTGTCCCCGGCAGCCTTCTATGGTATGATGACTGTGTTTTCTGCCCGCCGCGGCTTCTATGGTATGATGACTGTGTTTTCTGCCCGCCGCGGGCGAAAATGGCCGGGGTACAGTGTATGCCCCCGGCCCGTGGAAAGAACTGCAAGGAGGGACTGCCCGTGTCCTTTTCTCTCATCCCCCGTGGATATTATGACTCTGTCGCCGACCTGGACCCCCAAGCCCTGGCGGCCAAGGGCATCCGCCTGGTGCTGGCCGATCTGGACAACACCCTGGTGCCCTATCAGGTGCTGACCCCCTCGCCGGAGGTGGCCGCCTGGATCGCCGGGCTGGAGCAGGCAGGCGTGCAGCTGTTCCTGCTGTCCAACAGCCGCAGGCCCGGCCGGGCCCAGCAGTTCGCCCAGTCTGTGGGCATCCCCTATCAGGGGCACTCCGGCAAGCCCAAGCGGGGGGGCTACCTCAGGGCCATGGAGCGCATGGGCTGCACCCCGGAGCAGACCGTCATGGTGGGTGACCAGATCTTCACCGACGTGCTGGGGGCCAACCGCTCCGGCGTCACCCCCCTGCTGATCCGGCCCATCCGCCTGGCGGGCAATCCCGGGCGCTACCTGCGCTACTGGGGGGAGACCCCCTTCCGCCTGCTGGGAAAAAGGAGGCCCTTCCTGTGAGCGCGCGATTCGGCCCGGCGGGCAACGCCGCCGACTTCCCCTATAAGACCTCGGAGAAGGCCCCGGCCTGGATCGCCGCCCAGGGGCTGGACTGCTATGAGTACCAGTGCGGCAAGGGGGTCCATATTGGCGAGGAGTCGGCCCGCAGGATCGGCGCCGCCGCCGAACTGGCGGGGATCGTCCTGTCCCTCCACGCCCCCTACTTCATCAACCTGGCCAACCCCGACCCGGACAGCCGGCAAAAGACCATCGGCTATATCACCGCCGCCTGCCGTGCGGCGGACTGGATGGGGGCCCGGCGGGTGGTGATCCACTCAGGCGCCCTGATGGGCCGCACCCGGCGGCAGGCCATGGAGATCGCCCTGCCCGCCCTGAGGGCCGTGCTGGCCGCCTGCGACGACGCCGGCTTCGGCCACATCGCCCTGTGCCCGGAGACCATGGGCAAGATCAACCAGCTGGGGGATCTGGACGAGGTGCTGGAGCTGTGCGGGCTGGATGAGCGTCTGGTCCCCTGTGTGGACTTCGGCCACCTGTACGCCCGCTCCCTGGGCCGGGAGGACGGCGAGGAGGCCATGGCCCGGATGCTGGACAAGATGGCCGCCGCCCTGGGGCAAGAGCGGGCCAGCCGCTTCCACAGCCACTTCTCCCACATCGAATTCACCCCAAAGGGCGGCGAGAAGTGCCACCGCACCTTTGAGGACGACGGGGGCTACGGCCCGGACTGGACGCCCCTGGCCCGGCAGGTGGCCGCCCGGGGCTGGTCCCCCACCTTCATCTGCGAGAGCGCGGGCACCCAGGCCCGGGACGCGGCGGAGATGAAGCGGATCTATCAGGCTTTCCTGTCTTGACCTTTTCTGTATGAAACAGCGGCGGCGTCTGTTGAGACGCCGCCGCTGTTATTTTGTACTTGTTCACTCCGCCAGCAGGCGGTACAAAGTGGGCTTTACGTGGAATTCCTCCATGGCCTGCTGTACCTCCTCCAGGGCCTTGCGCCGGGTGCTCTCCGGAAGGTCGGCCTTCCGGGCCCGCAGCAGGATGTTCTTGGGGGTGTGGGCCATGTCGATAAACTCCACCACCTGGGTGGAATAGCCCCTATAGGTCAGCAGATCGGCCCGGGCCGCATCGGTGAGCAGGGCGGCCATGCGCTCCTGGATCAGGCCGTAGCGGGTGAACAGGGACAGGCGCTCCGCCTGCATCTGGGCGTTCACCTCGTGCTGACAGCAGGGCACGGACAGGATCAGCTTCACGTCCCAAGTGACGGCGTTATACAGGGCGTAGTCCGTGGCAGTGTCACAGGCGTGGAGGGTGATGACCATATCCACCGGGCCGTCAGGGGCATAGCCGTTGATGTCCCCCAGCTCGAAGTGCAGCTTATCATAGCCGTACTTCTCCGCCGCCGCGTTGCAGCGGTCGATCACCGCCGCCTTCAGGTCCAGCCCGGTGATGGACACATCCATCCCCCGCACCTGCACCAGATAGTAGTATAAAATAAAGGTGAGATAGGATTTGCCGCAGCCGAAGTCGATGATGTGCAGGGGCTTGTCCGCCGGAAAGCGGTCCATCTCATCGTTGACCAGCTCCAGAAAGCGGTTGATCTGCCTGTACTTGTCGTACATGGTGCGGACCACCTTGCCCTCCCGGGTGAACACGCCCATGTCCACCAGGGGCGGGACGACCTCCCCCTCCCGCAGGAGATAGTTCTTCTCCCGGTCGTGCCCCGCCTGCTGCCTTGGCTTGAGCAGACAGCGCCGGCGGTTGAACAGGGGCTTGCCCTTTTTCGTCAGCTTCAGGCTGTACTGATGCTCCGGGTCCCAGGCGTTCAGCTGCTTAAAGCGCTCCATCAGCTGCGCCAGCATGGGCAGCAGCTCCTCCTGCTCCACGTTTTCGTGGAAGGCCTGGGCGCCGCGGAAGCGCTCGATCTGCCAGGCCAGCCCCCGCTTGGTCAGGGTGACCCGCTTCTCCTCCTGCCCCGCGTCCCGCGGGTCGCTGAGCACGATCTGATAGGTGTCCGGCCCCGCGCACCGGGCCAGCAGGGGCATCAGCTCTTCCATGGGCTCCCTCATTTCCTCTCCCCGGGGTCCGTCTCCTCCGGCGCGCACAAAAGGGTGATGATCTTGTGGTAAAACACGTCCGGCTCCCGGCGGAACCGCGCCGCGGCCGCGGCCGCGGCCTGGGGGGTGGGCATCAGGGCGGACAGCTCCATCAGGGGGCCGCTGTCGTCCTCAAAGTGGAGAGACAGGTGACAGGTGCCGTCCTGACTGGGGGTGACCTCCGCCCGGATCTGCTTCTCCCGGCGCAGGGCGTCGTTCAGGGCCACCAGATTTTCGTCGCACCGGGTGCGGACGGAGTAGGGCAGGCTGGTATCTGTGATCTCGCTGTTGCGGCGGCCCTTCTCCGTGGGGGAGAACAGCTCTCCCTCCTGGTGGAGGTTGCCCGTTTTGACCAGGTGCTGCACCGCCTGGTTCAGAGAGAAGTAGTCCACTCCGGCGTCGCACAGGGCGATCTCATACAGCTGCAAAAAGGTGATGGGGGCGGCCGCCCTGGAGATGATATACATCACCAGCAGCTTCAGATCCAGCTCGTCCTGAATAAAACCCATTGCCATAAAAACCGCTCCTTCCAAAGCGCCGGGCCCGGCGCGCCGGGCCCGGCGGACCTCGTGTCCGTTCATTATACCACACCCCCGGCGGAAAGGACAAGAGGAAACGGCCCCAGGCACCAAAAAACCGGACTGTCATAAGATGGGGTGTAGTCCAAGCAAACCCGGGCGGCCCGTCCGCCCCCATCTGTCATAGGAGGGATCACCATGCCTGAAAAGGTGGTACCCGGCCCCGTGAGCGACAACCGCAGCATCCGGGAGGCCGTGTGCATACACACCAGAAAGATCTTTGACTCCTGCAAGGACAAAGACTGTATCGAAGATCTCCGCGTCTACCCCACCCGCTCCTCCCAGGCCATCCTGGACCAGGCCAACTGTGTCAAGGCCGGCCAGGCGGAGCTGCTGTACGCCTACATCAATG
>CAVJLQ010000145.1:0-12766 GCA_963650435.1 Alloprevotella sp.
CCAAAGGGGGTGGCGGCCAGGCCGCCCTTCCCCGTCTCCTTCAGGCTGTGGGGCAGGGCGTCCCCCACCTCCCGCATGGCGTCCAGCACCTGGTCCGGCGGCACCCGGCTGGTGATGCCCGCCAGAGCCATCTGGGCGGCGGACAGGGCGTCCATGGCCCCGATCACGTTGCGCTTGACGCAGGGCACCTCCACCAGGCCGCCCACGGGGTCGCACACCAGGCCCAGCAGGTTCTTCACCGCCATGGCGCAGGCGTCGGCCATCATCTCCGCCGTGCCCCCCATGAGGAACACCAGGGCCGCGGCGGCCATGGCGGCGGCGGAGCCTATCTCAGCCTGACAGCCCCCCTCCGCCCCGGAGATGGAGGCCCGGTCAGCGATGACCATGCCGAAGCCCGCGGCCACATACAGGGCCTGGATCAGCTGCTCCTCCGTCAGGCCGAACCGCTCCTTACAGGGCAGCAGCACCGCGGGCAATACGCCGCAGGAGCCCGCCGTGGGGGCGGCCACGATGCGCTTCATGCAGGCGTTGCACTCCCCCATGCGCAGGGCCCCGGCCATCACGGCGGACAGAAAGGGGCCGCACAGGGTGTCGCCCCCGGCGCCGTACCGGGCCATTCTGCCCCCGTCGCCCCCCACAAGGCCGCTGGCTGAGCGGTCGTCCTGCCGATAGCTCTCATCGGCCTGGACCATGGCCCGCAGCAGCCGCTCCATCTGCGCCCAGGAGGCCGCCTCGTCGATCCCCTGCCGCTGACAGTCGCTGACCATGATGTTCTTCCAAAGGGGCAGACCGCTGCTTTCGGTATCCTCCAGCATCTGCTGGGTCGAGGTAAAGTCGATCATACCAAGACCTCCTGTTCCGGCACGCAGCTGTTCACCTTCAAGATCCCGGGCAGGGCGCGGATCTCCTCCTCCGCCTCGTGTCCCGCGGGCTGGTCGCACTCAATGACCATCACCGCGCTGCCCCCCCGGCCGCCCCGGGTCAGCTGCAGGGTGGCCACATTCACCCCCCGCCGGGCCAGCACACCGGTGACCTGACTGACGCAGCCGGGCTGGTCGGTGTTGTGCACCACCAGGGTGGGCAGCTCGCCGCTGAAGGAGGTGTCCAGCCCGTCCAGGCGGAACACCTTCACCCGGCCGCCCCCCAGGGAGGAGGCCCCCACCTCTATCCTGCTCCCATCCGCCCCGGTCAACCGCAGCAGGGCGCTGTTGGGGTGGACCTCCCGCAGGGCACAGGTGCCGAAGGTGTATCCCAGCCCCCGCTCCGCCGCCAGGGCGAAGCTGTCGGGCACCCGGGGGTCATCGGGGAACAGGCCCAGCAGCCCGGCCACCAGGGCCTGGGGGGTGCCATGGCCCTTCCCGGTGGAGGCAAAGGAGCCGTGGAGCAGGATCTCAGCCTTCACCGGCTCCTGCCCCAGCAGGGCCCGGGCGAGCTGCCCCATGCGCACCGCCCCCGCGGTGTGGGAGCTGGACGGCCCCACCATCACAGGGCCCAGAATGTCAAACAGGTCCATAGCGGCTCCTTTCCAAAATACAGCGGCAGGGGCAGAGCCCTCGGCCAATAAGGATCAATGTTCGTGGATCTTGTAGGGGCCGCTGTCCTCAGCGGCCCGCGGAGCAAGATTTTCCGGGCGGATGAGGACATCCGCCCCTACGGGCATCAAAAACCGTAGGGCCCGGTGCCCTCACCGGGCCGCCTGTGCTGTTTGCGGCGGCTCAGCGTTTGGCAGACACGCTTCGCCTGCTCACGACGCGCGGCTTCCCTCCGTCTCGGGCTGGTGTCGGCGGCCTGCGACCGCCCTCCCTCGCCCTCGCTCCGGTCCATCCGCGCTGTTCGCGGCGGCTCAGCGCTTGGGCGGACACATTTATGAGATATCCGCCAGATCCAGGTATTTATACCCGCTGTCGGCGATATGGTTCTTTCGGCCGGTCAGGTCGTCCCCCAGCAGCAGGTCGAACACCTGGGCCGTCCGGACGGCGTCCTCCGGCATGACCTTGATCAGCCGCCGGGTGGCCGGGGACATGGTGGTCAGGGCCATCATCTCCGGGTCGTTCTCGCCCAGGCCCTTGGAGCGCTGCACGTCGTACTTCTTCCCCTCCAGCCCGGCCACGATCTCCGCCTTCTCCTTGTCGGAGTAGGCAAACCAGGTCTTTTCCTTGCAGGTGATCTCATACAGGGGGGACTCGGCGATATACACATAGCCCTTCTGGATCAGGGTGGGGGTCAGGCGGTAGAGCATGGTCAGGATCAGGGTGCGGATCTGGAAGCCGTCCACATCGGCATCGGTGCAGATGACGATCTTGTTCCAGCGCAGGCTGTCCAGGTCGAAGGAGTTCAGATCCTTGACCCCCTTGTGCTGCACCTCTACCCCGCAGCCCAGCACCTTGATCAGGTCGGTGATGATCTCCGACTTGAAGATGCGGGTGTAGTCCGCCTTCAGGCAGTTCAAAATCTTGCCCCGCACGGGCATGATGCCCTGGAAGTCGCCGTCCCGGCTGAGCTTGACCGCGCCCATAGCGGAGTCGCCCTCCACGATATAGAGTTCCCGCTTGGACACGTCTTTTGTGCGGCAGTCCACAAATTTCTGCACCCGGTTGGACAGGTCCATGGTGCCGGTGAGCTTTTTCTTGATGTTCAGCCGGGCCCGCTCCGCCGTCTCCCGGCTGCGCTTGTTGATCAGCACCTGCTCCATGACCTTCTGGGCATCCATGGGGTTCTCGGTGAAGTAGACCTCCAGCTGGGAGCGGAGGAAGTCGGTCATGGCCTCCTGAATGAAGCGGTTGTTGATGGCCTTTTTGGTCTGGTTCTCATAGCTGGTCTGGGTGGAGAAGCTGCTGGACACCAGGATCAGGCAGTCCTGAATGTCGTTGAAGGTGATCTTGCTCTCGTTCTTGTTATACTTGTTCTGCTTTTTCAGCCAGGCGTCTATGGCGGAGACGAAGGCGGACTTCACCGCCTTTTCCGGGCTGCCCCCGTGCTCCAGCCAGCTGGAGTTGTGGTAATACTCGATGATCTGGCTCTTGTTGGAGAAGCAGAAGGACACCGACAGCTTGACCTTATACTCGGGCTTGTCCTCCCGGTCACGGCCCCGGCGCTCGGTCTGCCAGAACACGGGCAGGGTCAGGGCGTCCTGCCCCGCCAGCTCGGTCACATAGTCCTGGATCCCGTGCTCGTACTGAAAGTCCGTGGTCTCGAATTTTCCGTCCTGCTGATCCTTAAAGCGGAACACCACCCCCGCGTTCACCACGGCCTGGCGCTTCATGATGTCCTTGAAGTAGGCGGCAGGCACAGCGATGTCGGTGAACACCTCCAGGTCGGGCTTCCACCGGATGGTGGTGCCCGTCTTTTTCCCCCGGTCGGTGGGCTCCACCTTCAAGCCGCCCACGTTCTCGCCCTTCTCGAAGTGCAGGGAGTACTTCTTGCCGTCCCGCCACACGGTGACGTCCATATACTCGCTGGCGTACTGGGTGGCGCAGGAGCCCAGGCCGTTCAGGCCCAGGGAGTACTCGTAGTTGTCCCCGTCGGCGCTATACTTGCCGCCGGCGTACAGCTCGCAGAACACCAGCTCCCAGTTGAACTTGCCCTCTTTCTCGTTCCAGTCCACCGGGCAGCCCCGGCCCTGGTCCTCCACCTGAAAGGAGCCGTCCTCGAACCGGGTGACGGTGATGAGCGAGCCGTGGCCCTCCCGCGCCTCGTCGATGGCGTTGGACAGGATCTCAAAGACGGCATGCTCGCAGCCGTCCAGCCCGTCGGAGCCGAAGATCACCCCCGGGCGCTTGCGCACCCGGTCGGCCCCCTTCAGGGAGGAGATGGAGTCGTTGCCGTAGCTTGCTTTCTTTTGTGCCATAAAGACTATCTTCCTTACTGCGTCTATTGTTCCCCGTTTTGTGGGAAAGAGACCTCCGAACAGAAACGGGCATATCATAACAGGGTAATGATAGCAGATTTCGGGTGGACAAGTCAAGGGAAGGGGCGCGGAACGCAAAATAGGGGGCGCCGCCCCCGGAATGGAGACGGCGCCCCCTGATGGAAGGAGACGGCGTATTCACTTGGCCGCCGGGGTCTTTTCTTTCTTGACCTTGGCGGGCTTTGCTTTGCGCCAGTAGAGGGTGGTCTTGTTGAACACAGGCTCGCACACGCACAGCAGGGCCGGCAGCACGAAGATGCTCACCACGGCGGAGATGACGGCGCCCCGGGCCAGCATGATACAGATGGCGCCGATCAGGTCGATGGACGTGACGAAAGACACGCCCAGGGTGGCGCAGAACAGCACCAGAGCGCTGGTGATGATGGAGGCGTCGGAGGAGGTGGCGGCGATCAGGGCGGCCTCGTGGCGGTCCTTACCGGCCTGCAGCTCCTCCTGGAAGCGGGAGGTCATGAGGATGGCGTAGTCCACTGTGGCGCCCAGCTGGATGCAGCTGATGACCGTGGGGGCCACGAAGGGCACCTCGGTGCCCGTGAAGTAGGGCACGCCCTGGTTCAGGAAGATGGCCAGCTCGATGGCCGCCACCAGCACCACGGGGATGGAGATGGACTTGAACACGATCATCACCAGCACGAAAATGGCGATGATGGAGATGTAGTTGGTCACCTGGAAGTCCACGGCGGTGGTCTCGATCAGGTCGTTGGTCATGGCGGCCTCGCCGGTGATCATGGCGTCGGGGTCATAGGCCTTTACGATCTCCGTCATGGCGGCCAGCTGCTGTGCCGCCTCGTCAGAGGCCGTCTCGCAGCTGGAGTTGACCATCATCATCTGAAGGCCGTCCTGCTTGAGCATATCCTTCACCTCGTCGGGGATGAAGAAATCGGGGATGCCGGTGCCCAGCAGGGAGTGATAGGACAGGATGCTGGTAATGCCGGGCACGTCCTCCAGCTTCTGCTCCATCTCGTTCATATCGGCGGCGGACACATCGTCCCGCAGCAGGATGAAGTGGGAGGTGGCCATGTCGAACTCGTCCTTCAGCTTGGTGTTGCCCACGATCGAGGGCAGATCCCGGGGCAGGGACTCGTCCAGCTTGTAGTACATGGTGGCGTGGCTCTGGGCGTAATAGGCGGGCAGAGCCACCAGAAGGGCCAGCACCACGAACACCACCCGGTGCTTCAGCACGAACCTGTTCAGGCCGGTGAAGTCGGGCAGGATGGTCCTGTGCTTGTGCTTGGCGATCTGCTTGTCAGCCAACAGGATGATGGCGGGCAGCACCAGGATCACGGTGGCCACGCCCAGCACCACGCCCTTGACCATGACCACGCCGATGTCCCGGCCCAGGGTCAGACGCATGAAGCACAGGGCCAGGAAGCCGGCCACGGTGGTCAGGCTGGAGCCGGACAGGGACCGGAAGGCGGCCAGGATGGCCTGGGCCATGGCGTCGCGGCGGTCCTCATGGTTGGCCAGCTCCTCCTCATACCGGCGGTAGAGGAACACGGAGTAGTCCATCGTCACGCCCAGCTGCAGCACCGCGGCAATGGCTTTTGTGATGTAGGAGATCTCCCCCAGAAAGATATTGGTGCCGAAGTTGTACACCACGGCGATGCCGATGTTGGCGATCAGCACCAGGGGCAGCACGGTGGACTCCATGGTCAGGGCCATGGCCACCAGCGCCAGCAGCACGGCCAGCGCCACGAAGATGGGCAGTTCCTTGTCCACCAGGTCCCGGGTGTCCTTGATGACCACGGAGAAGCCGGCCAGGAAGCACTTCTCGTTGCACAGGGAGCGCACCTGCTGGATGGCGTCCATGGTCTCCTCCGAGGCGCCCGCCTTCTCATACTGAATGATCATCATGGTGGCGTCGCCGGAGAAGAAGATGTCACGGAAGCTCTCTGGGATCATATCGGTGGGGATCTGAACGCCCACCAGATTGCTCAGCCACACGGCGTTGGACACGCCGGGCACATCCTTGATCTCACGGATCAGCTCGTTGCTGTAGCCCGCGGGCATATCCTCCACGATCAGCATACTGGTGGCCGCCATGTGGAAGGGCTCCTCCAGCAGGTTCATGCCCTGGGCGGACTCCAGGTCCTGGGGCAGATAGGTCAGGATGTCGTAATTCACTCGGGTGGCCGCATAGCCGATCAGGGAGGGGATCAGCATCAGCACGGCGATCAGGGCCACCACCTTGGGCTTGCGCGTCAGCCCTTTTGCGATCTTTTCCAGCATGGCCGATCACCCCTTATGGAAGATGCCGGTGACAGCGGCCCACAGGTCCTTGAACATCTGGGCCACCCGGCCCCAGAAGGTGGTCTGCTGGGCCTGAACGGTCTCCACGTCGCTGTTCCCGTCCTTGTCGGCCTTGATCTCCTGGGTGCGGATGAGCACCTGCACGCTAGTGGGGGCGGCGTTGCGGCTGTCGGTAAGGGACTCGGCGTCGGCGTTGGCGTCCATGAGCAGCAGGTTGTTCACATCGCCGGTGTACTCGTCCCAGGTATCCTCGATGATGGAGCTGATGTTGTTCTTGGCGGACTTCACGTCGTTGGTCTTGGTCATGCTCTTGGCGGCGGAGCGCAGCACGGCGGCCAGCCCCTCCAGGGTCTGCTTGGTGCCGTCGTCCAGCTGCTGGCCGGAGGTCTTCATCAGATCCTCCAGGTCGGTCATAAAGGTGCCGGTGTCCCGCACGGTGGCGCTGGCGCTCTCAGACAGCTGCTTCACGGTGGTCAGGGTCTCCTGCAGCTTGGGCTCGTAGCCGTCCAGGATCTTATACAGGGCGTCCGTCTGCTCCAGGATGGTGCTGCACTTCTTGGCCGCGTCCTTGCCCAGGTCGCCGAAGTCGTCGGCGGTGTCCATCAGGTCGTCCAGGTCGTCCAGCTCATCGCAGATCTTGGCCAGGCTGCCGGCCAGACTGGCGGTGGGGGTCAGGATGGCGTCCATCTGGGACTTGGCCTTGGCCAGGTCGTCGTTCAGGTCGTCGATCTTGTCGTTCAGGGTGTCGGCCTCCATGATCAGCAGCTTGGTCAGGGCAGGGTCAGCCTCGTTCAGCTCGGCCAGCTGCTTCAGGCTGGCGGCGGTCTCAGCGTTCTCGCCGCCGGCCAGAGCAACGGCATAGGCAAACTCGCTCCTGCTCAGATCGTGGCTGTCGCTGCCGCCAGCGGCCTCGAAGCACTGGCGCAGAGAGGTGCGGGTCTCCCACGCGGTGAGGGCCTGTTCCATCGTCTTATAGGCTGTACTCTCCTTGTCAGCCAGCTGGCTTTCAACAGCGGCCACTGCCCGTTTCTGCACCTCTTCCTCGGGCAGGCCGGGATAAGCTGCGCGGATCTGATCTGCAGCCGCGTCCAGGCACTGTTTATACACGGCGTTCTTCACATCGCTGCTGGTCTTACAGCCGGCGGCATCAAAGCCCTCATACGCCTTTTCGATCTTCACGGCCTGCTTTTGTGCGGTGTCGGCATCAGTGACCTGCTTTCCGGCCAGCATGGCCCCGGCCATGAACTCCGTGAAGTTCAGGCCCTCTTTTCCATCCTTGTCCACCTGATCGAACACGCCGTTTTTGCCGTTCAGCGTCTCCACCTGGGTCAGGGCGGCCTTCAGCTGCTGGCTGCTCTTATCCCCGAAGAGCTTGTCGATCTCGGGGGTGCTGGACTTCTTCACGTTGTTCAGGGCGGTCTGCAGCTTGGTCAGGTCGCTCTTCATGCCCACCAGCTCATCATAAATGGTGTCATACTCGTCCTGGTGGTCCTGCACATCGTCAATGAGCTTGACCAGCTTATCCAGGTCGCTCCGCAGCTCCTGCACCGCGGTGTTCAGGGTGGCCAGCTGGGTCTTGCTGTCGGTGATGGCGGCGCTGGCGGCGTCGATCTGGCCGGACACGGGCTGCAGCACGGCGGCGATGCCATCCAGGTCGCCCCGCAGGGCGTCGGCGTCGCTGTACACCTTATCCTTGCCGTTGGAGATGGTGTCCCGGGCCTGGTTCAGCTTGTCCAGGCCGTTGGCGGAGGCGTACAGGCTGCCGCTCATGTCGCTCAGAGAGTCCAGCAGCACGTCCAGGCTGTCGGACAGCTTGTTGTAGTCGTCCTCCAGGTCGTCCTTGCGCTCGCTCAGCTTGGAGATCTCCTCCAGCTGGCTCAGGGTGGCGGGCACCATCAGGAAGGTCATGCCGCCGAAGGAGAAATCCTCGGCCCCCACCCGGATGGTGAAGTGCCCCTCCTCCCCGGGGAAGGCCAGGAACAGCACCGCCCGCAGGTTGCCCACCAGCTGCACCTGGGCGCCGGGGGCCTCCAGAGACAGGATGTCGTCCTGGTTGAAGATGGCCATGGCCTCCAGGGTGTAGTTGTTGCGTGCGTACTCGCTGGCCCCCTCGTTGGGGATGGCGTCCACGTCGATCTCCACCACGCCCTTGGCCCCGGCCAGGTCCTCCGCCTTCACGGGCAGGCCGTTCAGGGTGTAGTGGACGGACAGGGTCCAGGGCAGCTGCTCGAAGGGCTTCGTGGTCTTGCCCTCAAAGTAGAAATGGCTGGGGGCGTCGGTGAACTGGAACACCGTCTTGCCGTCCGCCGTGGTGGGGGCGGTGCCGTCGGTGAGGTTGTTCACCTGGTCGTACTGGCCGTAATCGGTGATGGTGGTCACGCCGTTGGTGATGTAGCTCTTCACCACGCTGCCGTCGGTCAGGTTTCCGTAGTAGTCGGTCATGGCGTAATAGGCCTCGTCATACAGGGGGGTCACGCCGTCGCCGATGGCCTCCACCGCGCCGCAGGGCAGGGCGCACGCGGCGGCCAGCACCGCGGCAAGTCCTGCGCTGAGCCAGCGGCGGCCCAGGTCCTTCTTTTTGCTCTCCTTGATCTTCATTGTGATCCGCAGCTCCTTCCATCAAAAAGCGGGTCTTGTCTCGACTTTCCCGGCGCTCCGCCGGGCCGGGGGCCCGTTCGCCCCCGTTAGCAGTCTCTTTCCTCGACTGCTACCTATCATATGGACTCGCGTCAGGAATTTCCACGGACAAAAAAAGTGCGCCGCACAATTTTTGTGCAGCGCACGGGATACGCTTGAATTTTGGACTTTCAGGCGTTTTTGTCTGGTTTTTCTCCCTGCGTCCCCTGCTGGCAGCTGCGCTCCAGGGAAAGGCGCAGGTTGCCGGCGATCAGGGGGCTGATGTTGTCCAGCGCGGCCTCCATCTCCCCCTTTTTCATGCCGCTGAGCAGCCAGTGGGTGGACAGGCCCACCAGAGCGGAGGCGTAGAACATGGCTAGGGACTCCACATCCTCGTCCTTCACGGGCAGGTCCTGGGCGGTGCGGCGGACAAAGTTGACCATCTCCAGGTGGGTCACGTCGTACAGATACTCCTCCAGCAGGTCCCGGTGGTTGGAGTGGAAGAGGTGATACACCGCCCGGCGGTTCTCCCGCACGAACTCCATGGTCTCAAGGCAGACCTCCTGCCAGGTTTCGCAGGTCAGGTTCTTCTCTGCGATGCGCTGGGCCTCCAGCGTGAACAGTTCTTTTACCAGAGCGTAAATATCGCAGTAGTAATAATAAAAGGTGTTTCGGTTGATGCCGCAGCGCTCCGCGATATCCACCACGGAGATCTTATCCAGGGGCATTTCGTTGAGCATCCGGATAAAACATTCCATGATCGCTCGCTTGGTAAACTGTGCCATGGGGAACTCCTTTCTTTGGCCGGCGGCCGCCCGTCCCATCGGGCGCGCCACCCGAAGCATTCGTATAAAGAAAGGATACCTTATTCGCCGAAATTTTACAAGACAAATTTGCAATTCTGCCTAATTTTCCGCTACAGAAGGAAGGGCCGTCCCCCGCTCTCCTTCTCCCTCCACTCGGGGGACAGGCTGCGCAGCCGCTGCACCGCCGCGGCGGTCTGGGCGGCGATATAGTCCACCTCTTCCGCGGTGTTCTCCTCGTTGAGGGTCAGGCGCAGAGAACACCGGGCCAGCGGCCGGGGCACCCCCATGGCCAGCAGCACATGGCTGGGGTCCAGGGAGCCGGAGGCGCAGGCGCTGCCGGCGGAGGCGCAGATCCCCGCCCGGTCCAGCAGGAGCAGCAGCGGCTCCCCCTCCGCGTCCTCGAAGGCAAAATTCACGCTGCCGGGCAGGCGGTCCTCCCGGCCGCCGTTCAATGCGCTGTGGGGGATGGCGGACAGCTTCCGGATCAGCCGCTCGCCCAGGATCTCCGCCTTCTCCCGGTTTTCCGCCATGTGGGCGGTCATCTCCTCCAGGGCGGCGGCCATGCCCGCGATGGCGGGCAGGTCCTCGGTGCCCCCCCGGGCGCCCCGCTCCTGCTGGCCGCCGAAGATCACGGGCGCCGGGTGGATCCCCCGGCGGGCGTACAGCGCCCCCGCTCCCCGGGGGCCGTGGAACTTGTGGCCGGACAGGGACAGCAGGTCGATGTTCTGCCCCTCCACGTCGATGGGCAGATGGCCCGCCGCCTGCACGGCGTCGGTGTGGAACAGCACCCCCCGGCGGCGGCACACCGCCCCGATCTCTCCAATGGGCTGGATGGTGCCCACCTCGTTGTTGGCAAACATCACCGACACCAGGCAGGTGTCCGGCCGGATGGCCGCCTCCACCTGCTCCGGCGTCACCCGGCCCTCGCTGCCCACAGGCAGCAGGGTGACGGAGCACCCCTCCCGCTCCAGCTGCTCCAGGGTGTGCAGCACGGCGTGGTGCTCGAAGGCGGTGGAGATGATGTGCCCCTTGCCCGCCTTCTTCCCCAGGGCGGCGGCGGTGCGCAGGGCCTGGTTGTCCGCCTCGCTGCCGCCGGAGGTGAAGGTGATCTCCCGGGGGCTGGCGTTCAGGCAGCGGGCCACGGTCTCCCGGGCCCCCGCCAGCGCGTCCGCCGCCTTCCGCCCCGCCCAGTGCAGACTGGAGGGGTTGCCCCAGTGGTCCTGCATACAGATATTCATGGCCGCCAGGGCGGCGGGGCTGATCCTCGTGGTGGCGGCGTTGTCCGCATAGACCTTCATGGTGTTTTCCTCCTGGATCGAAAAGGCGCGGCCCGCCGTATGCGGGCCGCGCCGGTTTTACCGCTTTTCGGCAGCCTCAGCGCAGGCCGCCGCCGAATTCCGCCAGCTTCAGCCCTTTGTTCCGGTCCTGCACCCACTGGATGGCCCAGGGGGAGGCAAACAGCAGCAGCTGGTTGCCCTTGTAGTCCTCCACCAGCTTGACGTCGTTGGGCAGCAGCAGATCCTCTTCCTTCAGGGCGGGAGCGTCCTCGTCCTCCTTCACGATCCACCGCAGCAGCTCATAGGGCAGGCCCTCCTTATAAAGCTCCACGTTGTACTCGCTGCGCAGGCGGTACTCCAGCACGTCGAACTGCAGGGTGCCCACCACGCCCACGATGACCTCCTCCATGCCGGTATAGGGGGTCTTGAAGATCTGGATGGCGCCCTCCTGGGCAATCTGCTCCACCCCCTTCAGGAACTGCTTGCGCTTCATGGTGTCGATGGAGCGGATGCGCTCGAAGTGCTCCGGGGCAAAGGTGGGGATGGGGTCGAACTTGAACTTTTTCCCCGGGGCGCACAGGGTGTCGCCGATGGAGAAGATGCCCGGGTCGAACACGCCGATGATGTCCCCGGCATAGGCCTCCTCGATGATCTCCCGCTCCGCGGCCATCAGCTGCTGGGGCCGGGACAGGCGGATCTTCTTGCCCTCCTGCACGTGGTAGACCTCTTTGTCCGCCTCGAACTTGCCGGAGACGATGCGCATAAAGGCGATGCGGTCCCGGTGGGCCTTGTTCATGTTGGCCTGGATCTTGAAAACGAAGGCGGAGAAGTCGTCGTCAAAGCTGTCGATGACCTCGTCCCCGGCCTTTCTGGGCAGGGGGGCGGTGGTCATGCGCAGGAACTCCTCCAGGAAGGGCTCTACGCCGAAGTTGGTCAGGGCGGAGCCGAAGAACACGGGGGACAGCTTGCCGTGGCGCACCCGGTCCAGGTCAAAGTCGCAGGAGGCGCCGTCCAGCAGCTCGATCTCGTCCACCAGCTGATCCCGCTTGCTCTGTCCAACCAGCTCGGCCAGGGCGGGGTCGTCGGGCTCGATCACCGTGGCGGTGGCCGCCTTGGCGTTGGTGTTGGAGGTAAAGTGGATGACCTTGCGGTTCTGCCGGTCGTAGACGCCCTGGAACTCCTTGCCGCAGCCGATGGGCCAGTTCATGGCGTAGGTGTCGATGCCCAGCTCGTGCTCCAGCTCCTGGCACAGCTCGAAGGGGTCCCGGGCCTCCCGGTCCATCTTGTTGATGAAGGTGAAGATGGGGATGTCCCGCATGGCGCACACCTTGAACAGCTTCCGGGTCTGGGCCTCCACGCCCTTGGCCCCGTCGATGACCATGACGGCGGAGTCCGCCGCCATCAGAGTGCGGTAGGTGTCCTCGGAGAAGTCCTGGTGGCCCGGGGTGTCCAGAATGTTGATGCAGAAGCCCTCATACTGGAACTGCATCACCGAGGAGGTGACGGAGATGCCGCGCTGCTTTTCGATCTCCATCCAGTCGGAGGTGGCGGCCCGGGTGTTCTTCTTGCCCTTCACCTGTCCGGCCTGGGCAATGGCTCCGCCGTACAGCAGGAACTTTTCCGTCAAGGTAGTCTTGCCGGCGTCCGGGTGAGAGATGATGGCAAAGGTGCGCCGGCGATTGATCTCAGATTCGTAAAGTGACAATGAAACGACCTCCCAGATATGTTAAAGGGCCGCTCGCGGCCCCGCGCCGGGTGGCGCGTAAATTCGGAGCCGGGGACGGCGGAGAATTTCCGCAAGGGCGGATTCATTCCGCCCGAGGATCATGATAAAAAGGGGGTCCCCGGAAAGCCGCTGGCTTTCTGGGGCAATGAAACGACCTCCTGAATAT
>CAVJLQ010000145.1:12776-13466 GCA_963650435.1 Alloprevotella sp.
CCTCCAAAAAACTCAAGTCAATCGAGGAAAGTATACCACAAAGGATCTCATTTTACAAGAAAAACCACAGTCTTCCCGCAAGAAAAATACTGCTTGACAAATGATACTATGTATCATATAGTATATAGCAACAGGAGGTATGCTATGGACGGACAACTCAAACGCGGCATGCTCGACGTCTGCGTGCTGGCCGCGATCCGGAAGGAGGATTCCTACGGCTATCAGATCCTGAAGGATCTGCGGCCCTATGTGGCCCTGTCGGAATCGACGCTCTACCCCATCCTGCGGCGGCTGGAGACGGCGGAGATGCTCACCGTGCGCACAGCGGAGCACAACGGCCGTCTGCGCAAATACTATCATCTCACGCCGCAGGGCCTCGCGCGCATCGAGCAATTCAAAACCGAATGGGAGCAGATCGTGAACATCTACCAATTCATTCTGTCAACGGAGGGGACTGAACATGACGAAAGCTGAATTTTTGAAGGCATTGGAAGAAAAGCTGTCCGCGCTCTCCGCAGAGGATCGCGCGGCCTCGCTCGCCTATTATGAAGAGATCATCGACAACCGCATGGAAGAGGGACTCTGCGAGGCGGACGCTGTCGCAGCGGCAGGTCCCGTAGAGGAAGCTGCGGCGCAGCTCCTCGCCGAGACGCCGCATGCAGAGACGCAGCTGCGTGTCCAGCCCAAACG
>CAVJLQ010000146.1:0-4938 GCA_963650435.1 Alloprevotella sp.
CCTCGTCAAAGCCCCCCTTGCCAAAGGGGGGAGGGCCACGAAGTGGCGGGGGGATCCTAACGGACATCGTAGATGGAATCCCCCAGTCACCGCCTTACGGCGGCGACAGCCCCCTTTCGCAAGGGGGCCTTTTTGCGGCCTTTGGCCGCCCGCCGGGCCGATGAGGACATCGGCCCCTACGGCGTTTAACATTCGTTGGTGGTATCACCGTAGGGGCGGATGTCCCGATCCGCCCGCCATATTCCCCTTCCGCAAATTTTAAGAAAATCTTGATCTCTTTCGCAGGGGTATCGTAATAACTGTATGGTACACTTCATACACTTCCTCCTTCCGGAGGGGGTGTATTTTTGCTTCATCACGGAGGAGAGGAAACGCTATGTCTGAAATTTTAAGGGTGACCAGCCTGACCAAGGTCTACGGCCGGGGCGGGGCGGCGGCCAAGGCGCTGGACGGGGTGTCCCTGTCGTTGGAGGAGGGGGACTATACCGCCGTCATGGGGCCCTCCGGCTCCGGCAAGACTACCCTGCTCAACTGCATCTCTACCATCGACCGGCCCACCGGCGGCTCTATCCTGGTGGACGGGAGGGAGCTGACCCGGCTGAAGGGAAAGGAGCTGTCCCGCTTCCGCCGGGAGAAGCTGGGCTTCATCTTTCAGGACTGCAACCTGCTGGACACCCTGACGGCCTTTGAGAACATCGCTCTGGCCCTGTCCATCACACGGACCCCCGCCGGACAGATCCCCGCGCGGGTGCGGGAGATGGCCGGGCTGCTGGGCATCGGGGACTGCCTGGACAAGTACCCCTATCAAATGTCCGGGGGCCAGCAGCAGCGCTGCGCCGCCGCCCGGGCCATGGTGACCCACCCCGCCCTGGTGCTGGCCGACGAGCCCACGGGGGCCCTGGACTCCAAGTCTGCCAGAATGCTGCTGGAGCGGCTGGAGGTGCTGAACCGGGAGCGGGGGGCCACCATCCTGATGGTGACCCACGACCCCTTTACCGCCAGCTGCTGCCGCCGGGTGGTCTTCCTGCGGGACGGGCAGCTCTTTACGGAGCTGCACCGGGGGGACAAGGACCGCCGGACCTTCTTCAGCGAGATCATCGCCGTCATGTCCCGGCTGGGAGGTGAGCTGGACCATGTTCTGTAAGCTGGCGGCCCGGAACGTGTCCCGGTCTGTGCGGGACTACGGGGTCTATCTGCTCACCCTCACCTTCGGGGTGTGCCTGTTTTACACCTTCAACGCCATCGAGGGCCAGGGGGTCATGGTCTATCTGGCCGCCGCAAAAAGCGACATGGTGCGTGTGATCCAAGTCCTGATCGACGTGTTTTCCGTATTTGTCTCGGTGGTGCTGGCCTGCCTCATCGTATACGCCGACCGCTTTCTCATGCGGCGGCGCAAGCGGGAGCTGGGCACCTGCCTGATCCTTGGCATGAGCCAGGGCCAGGTGTCCCGGATGCTGTTTTTGGAGACGGGGCTGATCGGTCTGGTCTCCCTCCTGCTGGGTCTGGCGCTGGGGGTGGGGGCCTCTTACGGCCTGTCCGCCCTCACCCTTTCCATGTTCCAGATGGACGCCTCCCTGCTGGCCCTGCACTTCTCCGTGGGGGCGGCGGCCAAGACGGCGGCGTATTTTGGCCTGATCTTTCTGCTGGTCATGGCCATAAACGGGGTGCAGGTGGCCCGGGCCAGGCTCATCGACCTGCTCCAGGGGGAGCGGCGGAACGAGGAGCTGAAGCCCACCTCCATGAAGCGCACCATGGCGCAGTTTCTGGCGGGGGTGCTCTGCCTGCTGGCGGCCTATGCCATCCTGCTGGGCTTCGGCATGACCGTCGCCGTGGCGGTGCTGCCCATCTGCATCCCCATGCTGACCCTGGGCACCGCGGGAACCCTGCTGATCTTCAAGTCCCTGTCCGGCTTTGTGCTGCGCCTGGTGCGCAGCCGCCCGCGGCTGTACTACCGGGATCTGAACATGTTCACCCTGCGCCAGTGGATCAGCCGGGTACACACCGCCTATCTGTCCCAGACGGTGATCTGTATCCTTCTCCTGCTGGCCATCGGCATCACGGCCAGCTCCATCGGCCTGAACTCCACCCTGAACGGCCAGACCGACCGGCAGGCCCCCTTCGACCTGTCCGTGCAGTACCAGGGGGCCGACCAGACCGGGCCCATCGACTTTCCCGCCCTGCTGGGGGAGCGGGGAGTGGCCCCTGACCGCTTTACCTGGCAGGAGAGCGTGATCTTCTATTACAACGACCCGGCCATTACCGGGGCAGAGGACGTGAGCGCCGCTGTCCGTCTGTCCGATCTGGACTCCCTGCGGGCCCGGGCGGGGATGAGCGCCTACAGCGGCGCGGTGCCCGGGGAGCTGACGGACTGGGAGTCGATCCCGGTCACCGGGGATCTGGGCCTGAGCTGCGCCGTGGTCCCCGATGACATGGCCGGGCAGCTGAAGGTGCGGCGGCAGATCTGGTCGGCGGACTACGCCGGGGATGCTGCGGAGACAGAGCAGGCGGTGGCGGAGGTCCTGCAGGAGCTGTCTCAGGACTATGTCGGCCTGCGGCTGAACAGCCGGCAGCAGATCTACGCCGGCATCATGGGCAGCAAGATCCTGGCCCTGTTCCTGGGGCTGTATCTGGGCTTTACCTTCCTGCTGGCCGCGGCGGCGGTGCTGGCCCTGCAGCAGCTGAGCCAGGGGGCGGACAACACGAAGCGCTGCCGCACCCTCCGCCGCCTGGGGGCGGAGGAGGGCATGGTGGGCCGCTCCGCCGTGCAGCAGGTGGCCCTGGCCTTCCTGCTGCCCCTGGCCCTGGCCGTGATCCACTCCGTGGTGGGCATGAAGGCGGCCAACGACGTGATCGCCATGGCGGGCCAGCTGAACGTGGGGGAGAGCACCCTGGTCACCGCCCTTGTGCTGCTGTTGGTGTACGGGGGCTACTTTCTGGCCACCGCCCTGGCCTGCCGGAGGATGGCGGTAAAGGACCATTAAGATCCCACCCTCGTCGTCGCAAAGTGCGCTTCGTTCGGGACGCCCAGGTGTGGGCATCCCTCTCTGTGCTCCCTTGCTCCTCCTCTCCTATTTGGACCCGCTGCGCTGGGCTTCAAATGGGCCCCCGGGGGTCACACCCCCATGCCCCCATTAGGGGGTTGCGCCCCCTATGCTCCCCGGGCGGCCACAGGCCGCCCCTACGAGAAGCCACGAACGATACATGCCGGAGGGGTAGATAATAATATCCGCTCGGGAAAGTTTGGCCGGGGGCCGCCGAAAGGCGGCCCCCGGCCTTTTACTGGATGTGCTCCTCCACACAGTTGTCCACCACGCGGAAGCCCATCTCCCCAGGCTGGGCCAGGGGGAACAGGGCGATGCTCTCGGCGTCGAACTTGGGGCACAGCCGCTGCTCCGGGTCCAGCCGCAGGTCGCAGAGGTTGGGGGCCGGAGACTTTCTCTGTCGCTTCATCTTTCATCACCCGGAGATAGCTTGTGCAGAATATGACGGGCTATGCTGAAAAAGCTCCCCTTCCGTGCAAAACGGAAGGGGAGCTTTTGAAACGAAACAGCTTTGAGATCAATAGGCCACGCCCCAGAAGATGTCGGTGGAGCACTCCTTGCCGCAGCACACGCACTTGCCCTTGGTGCCCGACTGCTTCAGGGGCATACAGCGGGAGGAGACGCCCACCTGCTCCTTCATGGCCAGCTCGCAGGCCAGGTCGCCGCACCACTTGGTGCGGGCGAAGCCGCCCTCGCGCTCCATGAAGGTCCTGACCTCGTCCATAGTCTCGCAGTCCTTGGTGTGGGTCTCCAGATTCTCCTTGGCCCGGGCGTACAGGCCGTCGTGGATGTCGTCCAGCAGCTTGGCCACGGTCTCCTCGATGCCGTCCAGAGAGGTGAAGAGCTTCTCACCGCTGTCCCGGCGCACCAGCACGCACTGGTTCTTCTCCATGTCCTTGGGGCCCAGCTCCAGACGCAGGGGCACGCCCTTCATCTCGTACTCGGAGAACTTCCAGCCGGGGGAGTTGTCGCTGGCGTCCATCTTCACCCGCAGGCCGGCGGCAGTCAGGCGGGCCTTCACGGCCTCGTTGGCCTCGATGACGCCCTCCTTGTGCTGGGCCACGGGGATGACCACCACCTGGATGGGGGCGATGCGGGGGGGCAGCACCAGGCCGCTGTTGTCGCCGTGGGTCATGATGACGGCGCCGATCATGCGGGTGGTGGAGCCCCAGGAGGTCTGGAAGGGGTACTGGGGCTTGTTGTCCCGGCCGGTGAAGGTCACGTCGTAGGCCCGGGAGAACTTGTCGCCGAAGTAGTGGCTGGTGGCGCCCTGAAGGGCCTTGTGGTCCTTCATCATGCACTCCACGGTATAGGTGGCCTCGGCCCCGGCGAACTTCTCCTTCTCGGTCTTGCGGCCGGGCACCACGGGGATGGCCAGGACATTCTCGAAGAAGTCGGCGTAGCACTTCAGCTGCTGCTCGGTCTCGGCCTGGGCCTCCTCGGCGGTCTCGTGGATGGTGTGGCCCTCCTGCCACCAGAACTCCCGGGAGCGCAGGAAGGGGCGGGTGGTCTTTTCCCAGCGGATGACGGAGCACCACTGGTTATACAGCATAGGCAGCTGGCGATAGGTCTGAAGGATGTTGTGCCAGTGGTCACAGAACATGGTCTCGCTGGTGGGGCGGAAGGCCAGGCGCTCCTCCAGCTTCTCGCTGCCGCCCTCGGTGATCCAGGCCACCTCGGGGGCGAAGCCGTTGACCAGCTCGCCCTCCTTCTTCAGCAGGCTCTCGGGGATCAGCACGGGCATGGCCACGTTCTCGTGGCCGGTCTTCTTGAACTCGCCGTCCATGATGCGCTGGATGTTTTCCCAGATGGCATAGCCGTATGGACGCAGGATCATGAAGCCCTTGACGCTGGAATAGTCGATCAACTCCGCTTTCTTGCAGATGTCGGTGTACCA
>CAVJLQ010000147.1:0-1832 GCA_963650435.1 Alloprevotella sp.
ATATCCGCCCCTGCGGTACTGCCGCCAACCAACGATACCCTCCGTAGGGGCCGGTGTCCTCACCGGCCCGCAGGCCACCCGGGGGTCATAGGGGGTTTACCCCCTATACCAAAAACGGGTGGGTTGGGTGGGATAAAAATTTACTTCAGATAAAACATCTCTTCCCCGGGCAGAGAGCCGCCCACGGACTTGGGGTCGGCGTCGAACAGCACGGTGAGCATCCCGGTGACCATATCCACCATCTCCTGGCCGGTGACGCACACGATGTTGCAGTTGGGGATGGCCTTCTCCGCCAGAGCGGCGGAGCCCATGATGCCGAACTCCTCAATAAAAACGGCGGCCTCGGCGGGGTGGCTGGTGCAGTAGTCGGCGGAGCCGGCATACTGGGTCATAAAGTCGCTCAGGGCCTGGGGATGCTCCTCGGCAAAGGTCTTGCTCACCACCAGGCAGCCCATGACCATGTCGGCGTCAGACACCTTGGCCCACTCCTGGGTCAGGTCCAGGGCCACCCGGGCCCCCTCCACCTTGCTCAGGGCGGTGGTGACGAAGGGCTCCGGCACCAGGATCAGGTCGGCGTTGCCGGCGGCCAGCTGGGTCACGGCCTCGGCGTGCTCCGCGGCGTACTCCACCTCCACGGAACCGGTCAGGCCGTTCTTCTCCAGCAGGTAGTTGATGACATACTCGGGGGTGCTGCCCTGTCCGGCGGCCAGGATCTTCTTCCCGGCCAAATCGGCCATGGACTGGACGGAGTCCCCCTTCTCCACGATATACAGCACGCCCAGGGTGTTCGCCGCAAGGGTGAGGATCTCGCCCCCCGTCTTGTTGTACAGGGCGGCGGCCATGTTCACGGGGACGGCGGCGATGTCCAGCTCGCCGGAGAGCAGCCCGGCCCGCACGTCGTCGGGGCTGCCGGAGAAGGTGACGTCGCACTCATAGGGCAGCATGCCGTTCCGGGCCTGGTCGGCCAGGCGGGCCATGCCCATGCCCGTGGGGCCGTTCATGGCGGCAGCCCGGATCTTGACACCGGAGAAGTCCACCTCCTGAGAGGCCGTCCCGGACTGGGACGCGGACTGGCTCCCGGGCTGGCTCCCGGACGGGGCGGGCTGGTCCTTCTTGCCGCAGGCGGCCAGGGACAGCACCAGGGCGGCCGCCAGGGCGGCGGAGAGCAGTTTTTTCAGTTTCATCATGTTTCCTCCTTTATGCGGACATACGGTCCGCCGATCCAACGGTCTTACAGTTCCTCTGCCAGGTAGATGGTCCGGCCCTGCCGCCGGATGCGGCCCTCGGCCTCCATGGCGTCCAGGGTGCGGTAGAGGGAGGCCCGGCCCACGCACAGCAGCCCGGCGAACTCCGACAGGCTGCAGGGCAGCTGCACCTGCCGCTGCCCGTCCTTCACCACGGCGTTCTCCTCCAGATACAGCTCCAGGCGGCTGCCCGCCGTGTGGCCGGACAGGGCGGTGATCCTGCGGTTGAGGAACACCACCTTCCCCAGCAGGAACTCCACCAGGTTGACGCCGAAGCGCCCCCCCTCCTTCACGGCGTCCAGCACCACCTGCCGGGACAGCTCCACTGCCCGGCACCCCTCCGGGGCGGACAGGCGGCTGACCTGCTGGGGCGGCTCGGCCATAAGGGCGGAGACGTTGATGGCCTGGGGGGGCCACGCCTCCCGCATGCGCATACAGCGGCCGTCCGCCGCCTGCTTTTCGATGAGCACGCTGCCGGACAGCAGCAGCAGCATCCCCCGCTCCGGCGGGATCTCGCTGCCCGCCGGATAGTGGACCAGACGGCAGCCCTCCTGGGCCAGCAGGCGGTGGATCTCCACGGGGGACATC
>CAVJLQ010000147.1:1874-11298 GCA_963650435.1 Alloprevotella sp.
GGACATCCCCGCGAAAAGCGGGCAGGTGGACAAAGTGTCCACGCTTTTCTGAATTGCTGTATTCGTCATGCAAATTCCCCTTTTGTCTCGTTCGATACAAATATAACGGCTGTCCCGTCATTTGTCAAGGGCGTTTTGCCGGACATGGTGTATCCTCCTTCATTTTTGCAGGATTCGCAAAAATTTATTTCATTTTTACACCCATTTCCATCGACAGTTTGTTGACTTCGATTTTACTCTGTGCTACCCTTTTTTTCAGGGGGCTGCTAAGGCGGAGCAAAGCTCCGCCGGCGGTAAAATACGTGGAAAAGGAAGGAGCAAACTATGATACGCATCAGTGAAGCCGGCGCTAAAAAGATCAACGAGATCTGCGACCGGTATGTTAACGAAAGAACGCCGCTGATGATGATCCTCAGCGACATTCAGACCGAATACGGCTACATCCCGCTGGAGGTGCAGGAGATCGTCTCTCAGCGCACCGGCATCTCCGTGGCAGAGATCTTCGGCGTTGTCACCTTCTACTCTTTCTTCTCGCTCCAGCCCAAGGGGAAATACGTCATCGGCTGCTGCCTGGGCACCGCCTGCTATGTGAAGGGCGCCCAGCGGGTGATCGACAAATTCTCCGACATGCTGGGCATCAAGCCCGGCGAGACCACCAGCGACGGCATGTTCACCCTGGACGCCCTGCGGTGCATCGGCGCCTGCGGCATCGCCCCCGCTGTGTCCATCAACGGCAAGGTATACCCCAAAATGACCCCGGAAAAGGTGCCCGACGTGATCCGTGAGTACGCCGTGAAGGAGGTGCTGGCCAAATGATCGCCAACTTTGAAGAGCTGAACGCCCGCTCCTGCGCCTGTACCGAAGCGCTGAAGGCCAAGCTGGACGGCTCCAACGGCAAGCGGGCCGTGGTGCTGTGCGGCGGCACCGGCTGCCTGTCCTCCAACTCCGCCGAGATCCGCCAGCGCTTTGAGCAGCTGGTGGAGGAAAAGGGCCTGTCCGACAGGGTCACGGTGAACCAGGTGGGCTGCTTCGGCTACTGCTCCCAGGGCCCCTTCGTCAAGATCTACCCCGAGGACACCCTGTACCGCATGGTGCAGCTCCAGGACGTGGATGAGATCGTAGAGTCCGACCTGCTGGGCGGCCAGATCGTAGAGCGGCTGCTGTATGTAGACCCCGCCACCGGCCAGAAGGTGGCCAAGCAGGACGAGATCAACTTCTATAAAAAGCAGCACCGCATCGCCCTGGCGGCCAGCGGCATCATCGACCCGGAGAATATGGACGAGGCCCTGGGCTTCGGCGCCTTCAAGGGGCTGGAGAAGGCCCTGACCATGACCCCCCAGCAGGTCATCGACGAGATCCTGGCCTCCGGCCTGCGGGGCCGCGGCGGCGGCGGCTTCCCCACGGGGCGGAAGTGGCAGTTCGCCCACAACTCCCCCGGGGACGAGAAGTATGTGGTGTGCAACGGCGACGAGGGCGACCCCGGCGCCTTCATGGACCGCTCCATTTTCGAGGGCAACCCCCTGGCCGTGATCGAGGGCATGATGATCGCCGGCTACGCCATCGGCGCCCACGAGGGCTACTTCTACATCCGCGCGGAGTACCCCGTGGCCGTGCAGCGGCTGAAGATCGCCATCGCCCAGGCCCGCGAGGCCGGCCTGCTGGGCAAGAACATCCTCAGCTCCGGCTTCGACTTCGACGTACATATCCGCCTGGGCGCCGGCGCCTTCGTCTGCGGCGAGGAGACCGCCCTGCTCAACTCCATCGAGGGCAAGCGGGGCCAGCCCCGGCCCCGCCCCCCCTTCCCGGCGGTGAAGGGCCTGTGGCAGAAGCCCACCATCGTCAACAACGTAGAGACCCTGGCCTGCGTGCCCTACATCCTGCGGGAGGGCGCGGGGGAGTTCAACAAATACGGCACCGAGAAGTCCAAGGGCACCAAGGTGTTCGCCCTGGGCGGCAAGATCAACAACGTGGGCCTGGTGGAGATCCCCATGGGCACCACCCTGCGGGAGCTGATCTACGACATCGGCGGCGGCATCCCCGGCGGCAAGAAGTTCAAGGCCATCCAGACCGGCGGCCCCTCCGGCGGCTGCCTGACGGAGGAGTTCCTGGACGAACCCATCGACTTTGACACCCTGGTGGCCAAGGGCTCCATGATGGGCAGCGGCGGCGCCATCGTCATGGACGAGGACAACTGCATGGTGGACGTGGCCCGGTTCTATCTGGACTTTATCTGCGACGAGTCCTGCGGCAAGTGCACCCCCTGCCGCATCGGCACCAAGCGCATGCTGGAGATCCTCACCCGCATCACCGAGGGGGACGGCACCATGCACGACCTGGACGAGCTGGAGGAACTGGCGGGCATCGTAAAGACCAACTCCCTGTGCGCCCTGGGGCAGACCTCCGCCAACCCGGTGGTGTCCACCCTGAAGCACTTCCGCCAGGAGTATATCGACCACATCGTGGACCGCAACTGTACCGCCAAGGTGTGTAAGAACCTGATGCAGTACCACATCCGGCGGGACGCCTGCGCGGGCTGCGGCCTGTGCGCCAAGAACTGCCCCGCGGACGCCATCATCCGCACGGACTACACCGCCCCCGGCAAGCGGCTGCCCGCCATGGAGATCGTGGCCGCCAAGTGCGTGAAGTGCGGCGCGTGCATGGCCGGCTGTAAGTTCCACGCCATCGAGAAAATTTAAGGGAGGGCGACGTCATGGCAAAAGTCAATATCAAGATCGAAGGCTTCCCCTATCAGGTAGAGGACGGCATCACCATCATGGAGGCCGCCAAGCAGTGCGGCTACGAGATCCCCTCCCTGTGCTCCTTCAACCACGGCGAGTGCTCCTCCGGCTCCTGCCGGGTGTGCCTGGTAGAGGCCAGCGGCACCAAGGGGCTGGTGGCCTCCTGCGTCTACCCGGTGAGCGAGGGGATGAAGATCAGCATCTCCTCGGAAAAGGCCACCCGGGCCCGCCGGGCCTCGGTGGAGCTGCTGCTGTCCAACCACAACCCCAACTGCCAGCAGTGCCGGAAGAACGGCCAGTGCGAGCTGCTGCACGTGGCCAACATCACCGGCGCCCGGGCCAACAAGTTCCTGGGGGAGCGCACCCCCGCCACCGTGGACCAGCTGACCCCCGCCATCATCCGGGACACCTCCAAGTGCATCCTGTGCGGCCGGTGCATCGCCCGCTGCCAGAACGCCCACGGCATGAGCATCATCGGCTTTGAGAACCGGGGCTTCCAGACCATCGTGGCCCCGCCGGAGGACCGCTCTCTGGCCAACTCCCCCTGCATCATGTGCGGCCAGTGCGTCAGCGTGTGCCCCACCGGGGCGCTGATGACCAAGCCGGAGATCCGCAAGGTGGACGAGGCCTTTGCCCAAGGCAAGTTCGTGGTGGTGCAGACGGCCCCCGCCGTCCGCGCCGCCCTGGGGGAGGAGTTCGGCATGCCCATCGGCACCCCCGTCACCGGCAAGATGGTGGCCGCCCTGCACCGCCTGGGCTTCCACAAGGTGTACGACACCAACTTCGCCGCCGACCTGACCATCATGGAGGAGGGCACCGAGCTGCTGGGCCGCATCCAGAACGGCGGCGTGCTGCCCATGATCACCTCCTGCTCCCCCGGCTGGATCAACTACGCCGAGTTCAATTACCCCGACCTGCTGCCCCACCTGTCCACCTGCAAGTCCCCCCAGCAGATGCAGGGGGCCATCATCAAGTCCTATTACGCCGAGAAGAACGGCCTGGACCCCAAGAACATCTTTATGGTGTCCATCATGCCCTGCACCGCCAAGAAGTTCGAGAAGGAGCGGCCGGAGCTGGAGGTGGACGGCATCCGGGACGTGGACGCCGTGCTGACCACCCGGGAGCTGGGCTCCATCATCCGCCGGGCGGGCATCCTGTTCGAGCAGCTGCCCGACGAGGACTTTGACGACGACATCATCGGCGAGTACTCCGGCGCCGGCGTCATCTTCGGCGTCACCGGCGGCGTGATGGAGGCCGCCCTGCGCACCGTCTACCACACCCTCACCGGCAAGGAGCGGGAGGCCATCACCTTCGAGTCCGTCCGCGGCTTCGAGGGGGTGCGGGAGGCGTCCGTCAAGATGGGCGGCATGACGGTGAACGTGGCCATCGCCCACGGCATGAAGAACGCCAAGGTGCTGCTGGACGAGATCCGGGCGGGCACCTCCAAATACCACTTCATCGAGATCATGGGCTGCCCCGGCGGCTGCATCAACGGCGGCGGCCAGCCCATCGTGCGGCCCTGCTTCCTGCCCCACGAGGACCGGGACATCCTGGACACCTACCGCCAGAAGCGGGCCCGCGCCCTGTACCGGGAGGACGAGCGCCAGGTGCTGCGCCAGTCCCACAACAACCCCCAGGTGAAGCAGCTGTACGCCGAGTATCTGGGTGAGCCCAACTCCCATAAGGCCCACCACCTGCTGCACACCTCCTATGCCCCCAGAGAGAAGTACTCCGACCCTGTGATCTGACCCCCTTTCTCTTTTCCCACTTTCTTCCGCCGGCCGACCTCGCTCCCCGGCCGGCAGAGCAGCGGCCCGCCCCCGATCGGGGCGGGCCGCTGCTTTTTTGTTGGGGGCGGGTTTGGCGGGCGGATGAGGACATCCGCCCCTACGGTGCGTAACATTCATCGCTTTCCGTAGGGGCCGCCCCATGTGGCGGCCCGCAGGGCGGATATTATCCGCCCCTACATGGCCTAACATCACGTTCCGGTAACCTATACGCCGGGCGGCCAAAGGCCGCCCCTACGGCGTGTAATGTTCGTGGTTTCCCGTAGGGGCCGCTGTCCCCAGCGGCCCGAAAGCCCCCCTCGCTAAAAGGCCGATTTGGCAAGGGCAGAGCCCTTGCCCTACGGCAAAACGGCACAAATAGGTGTCTATCTTCGTTCCCGTTCCCCTCATCCGCCCCAGCGTGCGCGCTGGGGCACCTTCCCCCCTGTGGGGGGAAGGCTTGCCGGGCGGCCAAAGGCCGCTCCTACAGATCCTGCCGTTACATCCCGCGGCCCTGTACGGCGAGCGAATCGGCACATCCTCCCTCTGGACATTTCCCCCGCCCTGTGGTAAGCTGTGCGGGACGAGTTTCCACACCCTCGTCCAAGCCGGGGCGCGGTCTTCCCGCTCCGGTTCGTTCGGCGCCGCCTGCTGTCCGGCGGCAGCCGTTCTCTAAAGAAAAAAATGGAGGTATCCCACCCATGCACAAGCAGACCACCCGACAGCTCACCTTTGCCGCCCTGCTGGCGGCCGTTTACGCCCTGCTCACCGTCACGCTCCCCATCCCCCAGTTCAGCGGGGTGCAGATCCGGTTCGCCGAGGCCCTTACCGTACTGCCCTTCCTCATCCCCGGGGCCACGCCGGGGCTGGCGGTGGGCTGTTTCCTTGCCAACCTGTTCTCCCCCTATCCCCTGGACGTGGTGTTCGGCACGGCGGCCACCCTGCTGGCCTGCCTGATCACCGCCCGGATGCCCAGCCGCTGGCTGGCTCCCCTGCCCCCGGTGCTGTGCAACGCCCTGATCGTGGGGTTCGAGGTGGCCTGGAGCGAGACCGGCTTCACCGCCGCTCTCCTGCCCGCCTACGCCCTGAATATGTTCACCGTGGGCCTGGGCGAGCTGTGCGCCTGCTACCTGCTGGGCCTGCCCCTGCTGTCCGCCCTGAGCCGCGTGCCCCTGGTGCAGCAGCTGGCGCCGGAGGACCGTCTGGCCCGCCTGTCCTGACCCTTTGTGATACGAGACCGCCCCTCCGTGTGGATGAGGGGCGGTTTTTTATCCTCATTTTCCCTGTCCCCGCCCCGAAGCAAAAATTTCAGAAAGGGCTTTCCCCCTCTCCCGGGATCGTGTTACAATAAAAGCACTTATGATAAAGGAGACCCGACCTATGCCTTATGCTATTCTCGCCCTGCTGCTGGTGCTGCTGGATCAGGGCGTCAAATATCTGGTGCTCACCAAGATCCCCCTGGGGGGGCATGTGCCCTTCCTGCCCCACCTGCTGGAGCTGACCTACGTCCAAAACACCGGCGCCGCCTTCTCTATTTTAGAGACCCACACCTGGCTGCTGGCCCTGGTGTCCCTGGTCATGTCGGTGCTGCTGGCCTGGGCCCTGTTCAAGCCCCTGTTCCGCCACCCCCTGGGCCGTTTCTTCCTCTCCCTCGTCCTGGCCGGGGCGGTGGGCAACCTGATCGACCGGGCCTTCCGGGGCTTTGTGGTGGACATGTTCAACGTGCTGTTCATGAACTTCGCGGTGTTCAACGTGGCGGACATCTGCGTGGTGGTGGGGGGCATCGGCCTGGGGGTCTACTATCTGCTGCTGGCGGATAGGCTGGAGCCCAAGGAGGCCCTATGACCCCCCTGACCCTCACCGCCGACCGGGAGGGGGAGCGGCTGGACGCCTTTCTGGCCCGCTCCGTGCCCGGCCTGACCCGCTCCGCCGCCCAGAAGCTGCTGGAGGACGGGGCGGTCATGATCTCCGGCCGGCCGGGGAAGAAGAATGACCGCACCGCCCTCGGGATGGAGGTCTCCCTCACCCTGCCCCAGCCGGAGCCCCTGGACGTGCTGCCCCAGGACATCCCCCTGGACGTGGTGTATGAGGACGACGACGTGATCGTGGTGAACAAGCCCGTGGGCATGGTGGTGCACCCCGCCCCGGGCCACCCGGACGGCACCCTGGTGAACGCCCTGCTGTACCACTGCGGCAGCTCCCTGTCCGGCATCAACGGCGTGCTGCGCCCGGGCATCGTCCACCGCATCGACCGGGACACCTCCGGCCTGATCATCGCCGCCAAGAACGACAAGGCCCACCTGGCCCTGGCCGCCCAGCTGCAGGACCACACCCTGGCCCGGGTATACGAGGCGGTGGCCGTGGGCAATCTGCGTGAGGACTCCGGCACCGTGGACGCCCCCATCGGCCGCCACCCGGTGGATCGGAAGCGGATGGCCGTGGACCGGAAAAACGGCCGCCCGGCGGTGACCCACTGGTCGGTGCTGGCCCGGTATCCCGGCTATACCCGGGTGGAGTGCCGGCTGGAGACCGGGCGCACCCACCAGATCCGGGTGCATATGGCGTCCATCGGCCACCCCCTGCTGGGGGACGTGGTCTACGGCAGCAAAAAGCCCTTCCCCGGCCTGGCGGGGCAGTGTCTCCACGCCAAGGGGCTGCGCTTCATCCACCCCTCCACAGGGCAGCCGGTGGAGGTGGCGTGCCCCCTGCCCCAGTGGTTCACCGACGTTTTGAAGAAGATCGACAAATAAGCAAGGCCCCGCCGCTCATCCCGGCGGGGCCTTGCCGCGGGCGGGATCGTGTCCGCCCGCAAAGCCTTCCCCCCACAGGGGGGAAGGTGGCCCGCAGGGCCGGATGAGGGGGCTTTCTTGCGGCGCGCCGGGTCGTCGCGCCAAAATGCGGGCGGCCACAGGCCGCCCCTACGGGATCAACGTCCACGGGATCTTGTAGGGGCCGGTGTCCCCACCGGCCCGCGGGCGGATGATATCCGCCCCTACGGTGCACCACCAGAACGCACCTATTCCTGTAAACGTTCCCCTCATCCGCCCCAGCGTGCGCGCTGGGGCACCTTCCCCCAGGGGAAGGCTCGACGGGCCGCCCCGCGTCAAAAATGGCCGCGGCGGGTATTTGATCCCTTGACTTGACCCCGCCCCAGGGCGTAAAATGTTTTTTGTATGTGTTTATATGCCGCCGCCACGGCGGACAGAGATAAGGGGGACCCTCCATGACCAAGATCGGTTTTGACAACGAGATGTATCTTCAGCTTCAGTCCCAGCATATCCGCGACCGCATCGCCCAGTTCGGCGGCAAGCTCTATCTGGAGTTTGGCGGCAAGCTGTTCGACGACTTCCACGCCTCCCGGGTGCTGCCGGGGTTCCAGCCGGACAGCAAGATCCGGATGCTGGCCAAGATGAAGGACAAGGCGGAGATCATCATCGCCATCAACGCCGGGGACATCGAGAAGAACAAGGTCCGGGGCGACCTGGGCATCACCTATGACAGCGACGTGCTCCGCCTGATCGACGCCTTCCGCGCCATGGAGCTGTATGTGGGCAGCGTGGTGGTCACCCGGTACACCGGCCAGTCCGCCGCCGACGCCTTCCAGAAGCGGCTGGAGGGGCTGGGCATCAAGGTCTACCGCCACTACCCCATCGAGGGCTACCCCCACAACATCGCCCACATCGTCAGCGACGAGGGCTACGGCCGCAACGACTATATCGAGACCTCCCGCCCCCTGGTGGTGGTCACCGCCCCCGGCCCCGGCAGCGGCAAGATGGCCACCTGCCCCTGAAGCACCCGGTGAACCTGGCCTATGAGGCGGCCACCGCCGACCTGGACGACGTGAACATGATCGACCCCTTCCACCTCCAGGCCTACGGCCAGACCACGGTGAACTACAACCGGGACGTGGAGGTGTTCCCCGTCCTGGCCGCCATGTTCGAGAAGATCACCGGCAGCTGCCCCTATAAGTCCCCTACGGATATGGGGGTGAACATGGCGGGCAACTGCATCGTGGATGACGGGGCCTGCCGCGCCGCCGCCGACCAGGAGATCGTCCGCCGGTACTACGACGCCCTGTGTGAGCGCCGCCAGGGCAAGGGCCGGGACGAGGTGGTGTTCAAGCTGGAGCTGCTGATGCAGCAGGCGGGCATCACCACCGACATCCGCCCGGTGGTGGCCGCCGCCAACCAGGCCGCCCAGGCCACCGGCCAGCCCGCCATGGCCATGGAGCTGCCCGACGGCACCATCGTCATCGGCAAGACCTCCGAGCTCATGGGCTGCTCCGCCGCCGCCCTGCTCAACGCCATGAAGTATCAGGCCCAGGCGGGGGGCCACGGGGTGCACCTGATCGCCCAGAGCGCCATCGAGCCGATCCAGACCGTCAAGACCAAGTATCTGGGCTCCGCCAACCCCCGGCTGCACAGCGACGAGGTGCTCATCGCCCTGGCCTCCTCCGCCAACAGCGACCCCAAGGCCGTAAAGGCCCTGCGCACCCTGCCCTCCCTCAAGGGCTGCCAGGCCCACTGCTCTGTGATCCCCGGGCCGGTGGACGTGACCACCTATAAAAAGCTGGGCATCCAGCTGACCTGCGAGCCCCAGTATCAGACCAACAGCAAGCTGTATCATAAGTGAGTAATACAAGGGGGGCGGCCAAAGGCCGCCCCTACGGCGTGTCATGTTCGTGGTCCCTCGTAGGGCGCGACGACCCGGCGCGCCTCGTCCTCGCAAAGTCCACTGCACTCGGGACGCCCAGGCATGGGCATCCCTCGCTGCGTTCCCTTGCTCGTCCTCTCCCCACAAAACCCGCTTCGCTGGGCTTTTGTGGGGGCCCCATTGGGCTCGTTTTATGTACCATGTAGGGGCCGATGATCCCTACCCCCTCTGGCCTTCGGCCATCTCCCCCTGACAGGGGGAGTCGGC
>CAVJLQ010000148.1:0-3886 GCA_963650435.1 Alloprevotella sp.
CCGTGCCCGCGATGCTGGACAGCACCATGGAGATGATCAGGGCGATGCCGATGCAGAAGGAGACGCCGAAGCCCATAATGGGGGGCTGGCCCCGCAGCAGGCACAGGTAACTGCCGATGACCAGGAAGGAGGCGGTGCCCAGCAGCAGGCCGTTGATGAAGCCTACCCGGGCCTCCTTCCACACCAGCTGGAATTTCTGCCCCCGGCTGAGCTGCTCGTCCATCAGCACACGGATGGTGACGGCCAGGGACTGGGTGCCCACATTGCCCGCCATGTCCAGCACCAGGGACTGGAAGCACACCACCAGGGTGATCTGGGCGGCCACCGCCTCGAACAGGCCCACCACGGCGGAGACCACCACCCCCAGGGCCAGCAGGGCCAGCAGCCAGGGCAGGCGCTTTTTCACGCTGCAGATCAGGGGCTCATCCAGGTCCTCCTCGTCGGACAGACCGGCCAGCTTGGCGTAGTCCTCGCTCAGCTCGTCGTCCACCACGGTCATAAAGTCCTGGGCGGTGATAACGCCCAGCAGCCGGTTGTCGGTGTCCAGCACAGGGATGGAGTCCTCGGAGTAGTCCTTCACCCGCTCCACACAGTCCTCGATCAGCTCCTGAGCGTAGACGTAGGGGTAGGAGGTGGTGATCAGGTCGTCCAGAGGGGTGCCCTCCCGGGCGATGATCAGGTCCTTCAGGTCGATGGCCCCGTAAAATACCTGCTGGTCGTCCACCACATAGATGGTGGAGATGTTGTCGTGCTCCGCCGCCTGCTTGACCAGGCTGGCCATGGCCTGACGCACGGTCAGGCCGGCGGTGATGACGATGTAGTTGGTGGTCATCACGCTGCCGATCTCGTCCTCGTCGAAGGGCCACAGCAGGGCGATGCGGGTGCGGGCCTCCGGCAGCAGCAGCTCCATCAGGGTGTTCTTTTCCCCCTTGTCCAGCTGCTTCAGATAGTCCACCGCCGTGTCCGTGTCCATGTGGGACAGCACGTCCACCTTCTTGCGCAGATTCAGCTCGTTCAGATAGACGGCGGGCTGCTCGGCGTAGTTGAAGATGTCAGAGAGCTCCCCCGCGTCCAGGCACTGGTAGACGCGCTCTCGCTCCGGGGCGCTCAGCAGCTCCAGAGCCGCGGCCAGGTCGTTTTCGTGGTAGCCCAGCAGGGCCTCCTTCAGGGCCTTGGGGGACTGCCCGCTGCGCACCAGCGCGGCGATCTCTCCGGCGTAATCGGGATGCTCCATCCCGGGCTGTTCCAGCTTCTTCTCGTTCAGTTCCATGTCCAAACCTCCCTGCTTTTGCGCCGGGGCGGGGGAGAACAGGGTGAAAAATGGGCGCAAAAAAGCCACTGCCCCTTCACACTGTCCGCCGCCCGGCCGGGCGCGCTGTGTTTTCGTGTTTGGGCAATGGCATACAAAGGCAGGCCGGAGACGTCAGCACAGCCCCGCGGCAGTTTGTTCGTCCGGTCTCCCGTTGGATCCCATGCCCCATATTCGCCCATAACTGCCGCCGTCCATGCGATCACCTCTCAGTATCAGTCAGATCTGCGGCCAGGCCCCCTGCACGGGGAGCCGTGACCTTAAAATAGTGTAAAGGAAAATGGAAAAACTGTCAATTCAACGGGGAAAAGCGCAGGGGAGTCGGATGAGTTCTATTTGCACTATGGAGAGAAATCTGCTATACTGAACTGAAAACAGGATTCGGCAAGAGCCGATGCCCGGCATGGAGGGAACACTATGAGTTTTAAGATCGTGGTGGACAGCTGCTGTGATCTGACGCCCCAGATGATGAAGGCGGGCTGCTTTATCAAAGTGCCGCTGACCATCCGCTCGGGGGGCAGCGTGTTTATAGATGATGAGACCTTTGACTGCAGCGACCTGCTGGCCAGCATGAAGGCGGACGAGAACGCACCGGCCACCGCCTGTCCCTCGCCCCAGGCGTATCTGGACGCCTACGAGGGGGGCACGGAGGACATTTATGTGGTCACCCTCAGCGCGCTGCTCAGCGGCTCCCACAACAGTGCGGAGCAGGCGCGGCATTTGTTTGAAGAGGAGTATCCCCAGAAGAACGTCCATGTATTCAACTCCTGCTCCGCGGTGTCCGGCGAGGTGCTGGTGGCCCTGAAGATCAGGGAACTGGCCGAGGCGGGCTACCCCTTCAAGCATGTGGTGCGGGAGACGGAGGAGTTCATCTACCGCATGCAGACCTTCTTCGTGCTGGAGAACCTGGACAATCTGCGGAAAAACGGCCGGCTGACCAAGCTGCAGTCGGTGGTCACCGGCGCGCTGAAGATCAAGCTGTTCATGGGCGCCACCAAGGAGGGGGAGATCTGCAAGCTGGGACAGGCGCTGTCCGTCAAGCAGGCTCTGGGCAAGCTGGTGGACTATGTGGCCAAGGACCTGGACCACGAGGGACGGGTGTGCGCGCTGTGCCACTGCAACGCCCCTGAGCGGGCGATGCAGGTGAAGCAGCTGCTGGAGCAGCGCTGCCAGTTCAAGGATATCCTGATCTTGGAGGCCGGCGGCGTGACCACCGTTTACGCCAACGACGGCGGGATCGTGGTGGCTTACTGACCGGCAAAAGATAAGCAGACAGCCGCCGGACAGCGCGGCGGCAGAGAAAGGAAGTTTGGACGATGAACAGAGAACAGGCATGGGCCCTGCTGACCCAGTATAATCAGGAGCCGTTCCATCTGCGGCACGCCATCACCGTGGAGCATGTGATGGCCTGGTATGCCCGCCAGCTGGGGTATGGGGCAGAGGAGGAGCATTGGGCCGTTGTGGGCCTGCTCCACGATCTGGATTTTGAAAAGTGGCCGGAGGAGCACTGCGTCAAGTGCCAGGAGCTGATGCGGGAGCACGGGGTAGAGGAGGACATCATCCGCTCTGTGGCCTGCCACGGCTGGGGTATCTGCGTGGACATCAAGCCGGAGCACGAGATGGAGAAGGTGCTGTACGCCGCCGACGAGCTGACCGGCCTGATCGGGGCGGCGGCCCTGATGCGGCCCTCTAAGAGCGTGGCGGATATGGAGCTGAAGTCCCTGAAGAAGAAGTTCAAGGACAAGAAGTTCGCCGCGGGCTGCTCCCGGGACGTGATCACCAGCGGCGCCCAGCTGCTGGGCTGGGAGCTGGACAAGCTGCTGGAGATGACCCTGAAGGCCATGCAGGACGAGGAGACGGCCATCGAGACCGCTGTGGCAGAGGGGCACGCGTAAGGAAAGCGCAGGAAAACTGCAAGAAGTCTGTTAAAAAGCGCGAAGATGCCTTGACGCGGTCAAGATCAAATGCTATAATGCACACAACAAAGGGGAGTAGTCGGCGCCTTTCTCAGTAAGGCGCGGCACGGCCAACAAGCGTGTACGCTTCTTCGCAAGCGTGCTGGCCCTGTCTGAAATGACCAGACCTGCGTTCCATTTTCATGGAGCGCAGGTCTGTTTTTTTAGGCCGTTCTCCCCGAACTGCGCGGGACCGAGCCCCGGTGGGCAGGTATAAGATCATTCTGGCGATTTTTGTGGAAAGGAAGGATAAGTGTGGATTTTTCGTTCTTGTGGGAGGGCCTTTTGTCGATCACAGGCAAGCAGGCGCTCATGTACCTGATCGGCGCTGTGCTGATCTATCTAGCCATTGTAAAGGGGTATGAGCCGGCCCTGCTGATGCCTATGGGCTTCGGCGCGATCCTGGTGAACCTGCCCCTGTCCGGTGTCATCAATCAGTATACCGAGGGCTTGGGGGAGACTCCGGGCATCATCCAGTGGCTGTTCGAGACGGGGATCGGCGTGTCCGAGGCGTTCCCTATCCTGCTGTTCATCGGCATCGGCGCGATGATCGACTTCGGCCCCCTGCTGGCCAATCCCAAGCTGTTCCTGTGCGGCGCGGCGGCCCAGGCCGGCATTTTCC
>CAVJLQ010000149.1:0-16077 GCA_963650435.1 Alloprevotella sp.
GACTTCAGGGTAAAGTCGGTCTTGCTCAGGGTCAGGGCAGGCTTGCTGTCCGTCCCGGGCTGAGAGGCGTCGGGCTGCTCCGGCTGAGACACGTCGGGAACAGAGACATCGGGAACGGAGACGTCGGGGGTGGACACGTCCGGCTCGGACACGTCGGGGGCGGAGGAGGAGGTCCCGGTGGAGGTCCCGCCGGAGACTGCGCCGCCGGAGGAGGCAGAGCCGTTGTCCTTGCTGCCGCAGCCGGCCAGCAGGGACAGGGACAGAGCGGCCACAACGGCCCAGGTGAAGAATCGTTTCATGGTTCAAGCTCCTTTTTATGTAGTTTATACCATCGCTTGGTCCAAAAAGCTCCCGCGGGTCTCCCCACGGGAGCTTTTGGTCCTTCTCGTCGCTCAGAACAGGGCGTTGAAGTCCTCAACGACCTTTTCGCAGTCCTCGCTCACCACCAGCATCACATAATTGCCGTTGGTGTTGCCGTTGGTGACGATGCGGGACTGATTCTCCCACATCTCGGTGGGCTCGGGGTACCAGGCGCCGCCGGGGCCGTTGCCGTCCCCCACCATATAGTCGATGCGGTCCTGCAGCAGCTGCTTCACGGTGTCCACATCCTCGGAGGATGCCGCCTTGACCAGCACGAAGTCGCCCACAGGGGCGGGATCCCGCTCGCACATATATACCAGCAGCTCCTGGTCGTCCAGCTTCTTCAGCTCGGGGTAGAAGGTGTCCACCACCTCGCCGTCCATCTTGGACAGCAGGCCCATGCTCTCATACTTCTTGATCTCAGCATCGGCAAAGGCGGACAGGTCCACGTTCTTCTCGCCGTCAGAGGAGGCGTCTCCCTTCTTGCTGCCGCAGCCGGCCAGCAGAGTCAGGGACAGGGCCAGCAGAAGGGCCCGGGTCAAAATTTTCTTCATTCGATAACTCCTTTTGTGTTTTCCGCGGCAAAAGCCGTTCGGGATAGATAGACGTTCCACACAGAAAAGGTTCCCCGTTTTTCAAAAAAATATTTTTCGCCGTGGTTTTCCTCCCGATTATATCAGCTTTTCCCTTAAAATAAAAGAGTTCAAATTTTTCTGTATATCCCCTTGACAACGGGCATATAAAGGAGTACTATAACGTCACAACAGATGAACAGTTATTCATATGTTCAGGAAAGGCGATGAAATATGATCCAGGAAAACACCCCCATCTGTCAGGAGGAGGAGCTCCACCCCGAGGCCATCCGCCAGGTGCGGGAAAAGCTGCCCCAGGACGAGGTGCTGTACGATCTGGCCGAGCTGTTCAAGATCTTCGGCGACAGCACCCGGGTCAAGATCCTGTACGCCCTGCTGGAGGTAGAGGAGCTGTGCGTGTGCGACATCGCCGGACTGATGGACGTGACCCAGAGCGCCGTGTCCCACCAGCTGCGGGTGCTGAAAAACAGCAAGCTGGTCAAGTTCCGCCGGGAGGGCAAGACCGTCTACTACTCCCTGGCCGACGGCCATGTGGCCCGCATCCTGTCCCAGGGCATGGAGCACATCTGCGAGTGAGTCGATCCTTCGGGGCGCTGTCCCCGGCTGCATATCCATCCTATCAAATCATAAAAAGGAGCGTTTATCATGAAAAAGACCTTTAAGCTGGAAGATCTGGACTGCGCCCACTGCGCTGCCAAAATGGAAGAGGCCGTGAAGAAGATCGACGGGGTGACCGACGCCGCCGTGAACTTCCTGGGCCAGAAGATGATGATCGAGGCCCCCGACGACAAGTTCGACGAGGTGGTCAAGCAGGCGGTGAAGGCCTGTAAGAAGATCGAGCCCGACTGCGAGATCATTGTAAAATAAACCTGAAAAGGGAGGGCTGCGGCGCTCCCTTTTCTTTCAAGGAGGGAACCCCCTATGACAAGAAAGCAGAAAAAGATGCTCACCCGCATCCTTGTCTCCGCCGCCCTTCTGGCGGCGGCCAAGCTGCTGCCCACCATCTGGCTGCCCGGCCCGCTCCCCTTCCTCAGCGTCAGCCATGTGGCGCAGGACGGCACTGCCGCCTTCTCTCTGTCCATGTGGCCCCTGTACGCGGCGGCCTACTTCCTGGTGGGCTGGGACGTGCTGTGGCGCGCCGTGCGCAACATCGCCCACGGCCAGGTGTTTGACGAAAACTTCCTGATGGCGGTGGCTACCGTGGGCGCCGTGGGCTGCGGCGAGCTGGCCGAGGGCGTCACCGTTATGCTGTTTTATCAGGTGGGCGAGCTGTTCCAGTCTGTGGCCGTGGGCCGCAGCCGCAAGTCCATCTCCGCTCTGATGGACATCCGCCCCGACTACGCCAACATCGAGCGGGACGGCCAGCTGGTGCAGGTGGACCCGGACGAGGTGGCCGTGGGCGACACCATCGTGGTCAAGGCCGGCGAGCGGGTGCCCCTGGACGGCACGGTGCTGGAGGGCAGCTCCACCCTGGACACCGCCGCCCTTACCGGCGAGTCTCTTCCCCGCTCCGTCAAGCCCGGGGACGACGTGATCAGCGGCTGCGTCAACCTGTCCGGCCTGCTGCACGTCAAGGTCACCAAGCCCTACGGCGAGTCCACCGTGTCCAAGATCCTGGATCTGGTGGAGAACTCCGCCTCTAAAAAGGCAAAGGCGGAGAACTTTATCACCAAGTTTGCCCGTTACTACACCCCCGCCGTGGTATACGCCGCCCTGGCTCTGGCCATCCTGCCCCCCCTGCTGGGCTTCGGCGCGTGGCTGGACTGGATCCAGCGGGCCCTGACCTTCCTGGTGGTGTCCTGCCCCTGCGCGCTGGTCATCTCCATCCCCCTGTCCTTCTTCGGCGGCATCGGCGGCGCCTCCCGTCAGGGCATCCTGGTGAAGGGCGGCAACTATCTGGAGGCCCTGGCTGAGGCCGACACTGTGGTCTTTGACAAGACCGGCACCCTGACGAAGGGCAACTTCGAGGTATCTGTGGTCCATCCCCAGGTGATGAGCGAACAGCAGCTGCTGGAATATGCCGCCCTGGCCGAGCGCTCCAGCGACCACCCCATCGCCCAGTCCATCCTGCGGGCCTGCAAAGAGCTGCCCTCTCTGGACCGGATCGGCGCATCGGAGGAGATCGCCGGACACGGGATGCACGTCACCGTGGACGGGCGGGAGATCTACGCGGGCAACGCCCGGCTGATGGAGAAGATCGGCGTGCCCATCACCCTGAGCTGCAAGCACGACGGCACCATCATCCACGTGGCCGTGGATGGGCAGTACGCCGGACACATCGTCATCGCCGACCAGATCAAGGCCGAGGCCGCCCAGGCCCTGAAGGACCTGAAGGCCGCCGGGGTGCGCCGCACGGTGATGCTCACCGGCGACGCCCAGGCCGTGGCCCAGGCCGTGGCCGCCCAGGTGGGGGTGGATGAGGTCCACGCCCAGCTGCTGCCCGGGGACAAGGTGGACCAGGTGGAGCGGCTGCTGAAGGACAAGGCCCCCGACCGCACCCTGCTGTTCGTGGGCGACGGCGTGAACGACGCCCCGGTGCTGTCCCGGGCGGATGTGGGCGTGGCCATGGGCGCCATGGGCTCCGACGCGGCCATCGAGGCCGCCGACGTGGTCCTGATGGACGACGACCTGACCAAGCTGCCCCAGGCGGTGTCCATCGCCCGCAAGACCATGCGCATCGTCAAGGAAAACATCGTATTCGCCATCGGCATCAAGTTCCTGGTGCTGGGCCTGTCCGCCATTGGCCGCGCCAACATGTGGATGGCCGTGTTCGCCGATGTGGGCGTGTGCGTGCTGGCGATCCTCAATGCCGGCCGCATGCTGCGGGCCAAATAAGACAAGAAGTACAGCGCGGTAGAACTACAGGCGGCGTGACTGTTCAGTCACGCCGCTTCAGCTTGTCGAAAAAATTTTCGACAAGCTGAAGAAGATCATGAAACTTTTTCAAAGCTCCATGATCTTATTATTAAAAACGAATGGCCCAGGCCACCTTCTCTTGCCCCTGCGGGGCAATTCACCTTGAGACACCCTTCCTGGGTTATCGGCGGGCCAAGTGCCGCTGCTTCGCGCCGGTTGCCCGCCGAATCTGGCCTGCGGGCCTTGTCTTTCGTAACTATCTTCCTTCCCGTATCTATCCGTTCTGCTACTGTACTGATAGTCTCAGGCGGCGTGACTGTTCAGTCACGCCGCCTGTCTGATTTTTGTTTTTCAGGTTTTGAGTCTTCAGGGCCCCTATTTTTGTCTGGTCAGCAGCACAAGGAATTCGGTGGTGCCCTCCTCATATTTTTTCTGGCCGGACGGATAAAAGCCGTGGGCCCGGTAAAACCGGATGGCGCCTTGGTTCTTCTCGATGGCCCACAGGTGGTCCGCCCCATACCGGTCCTTCGCGTGCTCGATCAGCTCCGCGCCGATCCCCTGCCCCTGAAAAAAGTGATCCACATACAGCTCCGCGATCTCCGTACCCTCTATATGGAGCAGCCCCTTTACGACGCCGTCGTCGTAGACGAGCATGTGGTCCAGGATCTCCGGCCGGGCATACGCCTGCGCCACCTTCAGCACCTGAAGCTCGTTAAAGGAGTAGTCATCGTCCTGAAAGATCGGGCGGAAGTTGATCCGCTTGTCAAATACCAAGATCTCCGCGATGCGGGAAATGTCCTGTACGGACGCCTTTCTGATCATACCAGCCCTCCTTGCTCTCTCCGCCATGGGGCGGAAAAGCCGCCGCCCAGCCGCAGATGCGCCGGGCGGCGGCCACTTTATCACCGCACCTCTCCCCCGCCCCGCAGGGGGAAGAGCTCCGTTCAGTCCTTGCTCCGGTTGGCCATGAGCACCACCAGCAGCAGCACCGCCGCGGCCACGCCCAGCCGCCACCGCAGGTCAGGCAGGCCCACCATCAGGATCACCAGGATCAGCAGGGGCAGCACATACCGCAGATAGCCCCGCAGCAGCGGGCTGTGGGAGAATTTCAGGCCCTCGCCGGTATTGGCCTCCTCCAGATACTTGTCATAGCCCCAGCCCCACTTGCTGACGCAGAACAGCAGGTAGATGAGGGAGCCCAGGGGCAGCAGCAGATTGCTGACGATGAAGTCCTCGCTGTCCAGCACGTCCTTGCCCAGGAAGGGGTGGAACCCGGACAGCACATTGTAGCCCAGCAGGCAGGGCATGCTGGCGATGAGGACGAACACGCAGTTGATCAGAGCCGCCTTCTTCCGGCTCCAGCCGAAGTTGTCCATGCAGTTGGCCAGCAGGTTTTCAAACACGGCGATCACCGTGGAGAAGCTGGCGAAGGTCATGAACAGGAAGAACAGGGTGCCCCACAGCCGGCCGCCGGCCATATCGGCGAACACCCGGGGCAGGGTCATGAAGATCAGGGCCGGGCCCTGGGTGGTCTCCACCCCGAAGGCGGAGCAGGCGGGGAAGATGATCAGGCCGGCCATAACGGCCACAAAGGTATCCAGGGCGCAGATGCGCACGGCCTCGCCGGGCAGGGAGTGCTGCCGGTCCATGTAGCTGCCGAAGATCTCCATGGCCGCGATGCCCAGGCTGAGGGTAAAGAAGGACTGGTTCATGGCGGCCACGATCACGTTGCCCAGCCCCATCTTCCTGGCCCGGTCCCAGTCGGGCAGCAGGTAGAAGCGCAGGCCGTCGCCGCCCCCCTGAAGGGTCACGCTGCGGGCGGCCAGCACCACCATCAGGGCCAGCAGGCACAGCATCATATACTTGGAGATGCGCTCCAGCCCCCCCTGAAGGCCCAGACTGACCACCAGGAAGCCGATCACCACCACCAGCACCATCCACACGGTCATCTCGCCGGCGTTGCCCAGCATGGCGCCGAACACGCCGTCGATGGCCTCTCCGGTCAGGCCGTCAAAGCTGCCGGCGGCAAACTTAAAGAAATAGCCCAGCATCCAGCCGGACACCGTGGTGTAATACATCATCAGCAGGTAGCAGCCGATGACGCAGAACCAGCCGTGGATGTGCCAGCGGCTGCCCTTGGGCTGCAGGACCTGATAGGCCCGCACGGCGCTCTTCCGGCTGGCCCGGCCCACGGCCAGCTCCATGGTCAGAACGGGCACGCCCATGATGATCAGAAACAGCAGGTAAAACAGGACAAATACGCCGCCGCCGTTGGCGCCGGTGACATAGGGGAATTTCCACACGTTGCCGATGCCGATGGCGCAGCCGGCGCTCACCAGCAGAAAGCCCAGCCGGGATCGAAAGTTCTCTCTCTCCAAACGTTCCATCTCCTTTTTCTGCCGAAAACGGCATACTTCTGCGTTTACATGACACGTGTCTATGGTATCGGAGTAAAGCGGAAAAGTCAAGTCTCCCCGGTAAAGTAAAATGCTCCGCGGGGCAGAAAATGGCGCACGGGCCATCCCGTCCGGCGCGCAGCATCCTGTATCCCCTCTTCGGCGGGAGATGTTTTGAGCGCTCCGCCCCATATGGGGCGGAGCGCTCGGCACGCACGAAACACGAAACACGAAACACGAAACACGGAAAAGTATGAGACTCAGCTCCGCTTCATGGCAAAGCCCAGCCCGGCGCCGCACAGGCCGCCCACGATGTGGGTCAGCTGGGACACGTTGTCCCGCACGGTGACGGCGTCCACGATCTCGCCCCCCAGATAGATGAGCACCACCAGGATCAGGGTGAGGGGGATGGCCCCCTCCCGCATCCCGGCCAGAGAGGACAGCACGATCATCATGAACACGATGCCGCTGGCCCCCAGCAGGGCGGTGCCGGGGAAGAAGATGAACTGCACCAGACCGGACACCAGGGCGGTGAACAGGATGCACCCCAGCAGACGGCGGCTGCCGTACTTCTCCTCCAGGGGCGGCCCCACCACCAGCAGCAGGGTCATGTTGCCCATATAGTGGGCGTAGCCGGAGTGGCCCAGCACATGGCCCACCATGCGCACATAGGTCAGGGGGTCGGTGAGGGGGGCGCGATAGACGCAGAACAGGGCGCGGGTGGTCCAGCCGCCGGTGAGCTGCCCCAGGATCAGGGCCAGCAGCGAGAGCAGGGCGAAGGACAGCACCACCGGGGAATTGTACTGGATGCGCAGCTTTTTCATGGTCGGCCTCCTGTTGTGAAGTGGAATAGAAGATCCCCGTTCGGAGCGGAACGGGGATCTTTCGTTTTAGTGATTCAGCACCCGGACGCGGATCACGCCGGGGATGGCCCGCAGCTCGCTGGCGGTGGTGTCGTTGATGCGGGTGTTGATGTCCACCATGGTATAGGCGTAGTCCTTTTTGGACTTATTGGTCATGTTTTCCACGTTCACGCCCTCCTTGGACAGGACGGACATGATCTGGGTCAGCATAGAGGGGACGTTCTTGTGGATCAGGCACAGGCGGGAGATGCCGCTCCACTCCTGGGCCACGTTGGGCATGTTCACGGAGTTCTGGATGTTGCCGTTGAGCAGATAATCCCGCAGCTGGCGGGCGGCCATGACGGCGCAGTTGTCCTCGCTCTCCGGAGTGGAGGCGCCCAAATGGGGCAGGGCCACCACATTGGGGGCGGCCACGATCTTCTCGTCGGGGAAATCGGTGACGTATTTGGCGATGCGGCCGGACTGCAGGGCGGCGATCATGTCGTCGTCGTTCACCAGGCCGCCCCGGGCCAGGTTCAGCACCCGGGCCTGGCCCTTCATCTTGGCGATGGCGTCGGCATTGATGAAGTCCTTCGTGTCCTTGTTGAAGGGCACATGGATGGTCACATAGTCGGACACCCGGTACAGGTCGTTCACATCCTTCACCACGTGGACATGGCGGTCCAGGCGCAGGGCGGCGTCTACAGACAGGAAGGGGTCATAGCCGTACACATCCATGCCCAGCTCCAGGGCGGCGTTGCACACCAGGGCGCCGATGGCCCCCAGGCCGATGACGCCCAGGGTCTTGCGGTACAGCTCCGGCCCCACAAAGGCGGACTTGCCCTTCTCCACGGCGGCGGCCAGATCCACGCCGGCGGCGGCCTGCTCCATCACCCAGCGGTTGCCGCCGATGATGTCCCGGGAGGCGATGAGCAGGGCAGCGATGACCAGCTCCTTCACGGCGTTGGCGTTGGCGCCCGGGGTGTTGAACACCACGATGCCGTTTTCGGAGCAGCGGTCGATGGGGATATTGTTGGTGCCCGCCCCCGCCCGGGCGATGGCCCGCAGGGCGTTGGGGAACACATAGTCCTGCATGGGGGCGGAGCGCACCAGGATGCCGTCCTCGTTTTCCATGTCGGTGCCCACCTGGAACTGGTCCTTGCTCAGCTGGCCCAGGCCCACGGTGGAGATCTTATTCAGTGTCTTGATGCGGTACATAAAGCATACCTCGAATCTATTTTAAAGTGTGCCCATGGGGGCGAAGGGTGATGTCATTCCGAGGCAGTGACCGATGTCACTGCCGTGGGAATCCGCAGCCTCAAGGTTCGAGAAAACGGATCGCCACGCCAGTTTGCGAACTGGCTCGCAATGACAGAAGTTTTCGTGTGAAGAAATCAGTTGTTCTTATCGAAGGCCTTGATGAAGTCGCAGAGCTTTTCTACGCCTTCGACAGGCATCGCGTTGTAGATAGAAGCGCGCATGCCGCCCGTCTTGCGGTGGCCCTTCAGGTTGACGAACCCGGCGGCGGTGGCCTCCTGGACGAACTTGGCGTCCAGCTCCTCGCTGCCGGTGCGGAAGGTGACGTTCATGCCGGAGCGGGAGCCCTTCTCCGCGTGGCAGCGGAACAGGCGGGAGCTGTCCAGGGTGTCGTACAGCATGCCGGAGCGGAGGGTGCGCAGCTTCTCCATCCCTTCCAGGCCGCCCTGCAGGCCGCCCTGCTCCTCGATCCAGTCCAGCACCAGCCCCAGCATGTAGATGTTCCAGCAGGGGGGCGTGTTGTACATGGAGTCCTTCTCGATCATGGTCTGGTAGTTGAAAATGGTGGGGGTGATGGGCAGCTCGTGGCCCGCCAGAGACTCCTTGATGATCACCACGGTCAGGCCGGCGGGGGCCATGTTCTTCTGGGCCCCGGCGTAGATCAGGCCGTATTTGGACACGTCTACCGGGCGGGAGAGAATGTCAGAGGACATATCGCACACCAGGGGCACATCGCCCACCTGGGGCACATACTGCCACTCGGTGCCGTAAATGGTGTTGTTGGCGCAGTAGTAGAAGTAGCTGGCCGTGGGGTCCAGCTTCAGCTGCTCCTGGGCGGGGATATAGGAGTGATCCCGGTCGGAGGTGTCGGCGGCGATGTTCACGGCGCCGTACTTCTTGGCCTCCTTCATGGCCAGGTTGGAGAAGTTGCCCGTCACGGCGTAGTCGGCCTTGCCCTTCTCCCCCATCAGGTTCAGGGGGATGGCGGCGAACTGGCCGGTGGCGCCGGTCTGGAGGAACAGGGGCTTATAGCCCTCCGGGATGTTCATGATCCGGCGGAGCTTCTCCTCAGCCTGGGCGTGGATCTCCATGAAAGCCTTAGATCGGTGACTCATCTCCATCACTGACATGCCGCTGCCGCGGTAGTTGGTGATCTCTGACCCGGCGCGCTCCAGCACAGACAGCGGCATGGTGGACGGGCCGGCGGCGAAGTTGTAGACACGATCATTCATGGTTTTCACAAACCCCTTTCAAAAGATCCCCGGCAAAGCTGGGAGGGCCGGGAATAAAACTCAGCCCCGCTCCCACAGAAACAGGAGTAGGGCAGATATTTATTATAGGCAGAAAGGGCCGGGTATGTCAATCCCGGGGGCGGGGAAAAACGCACAGATCCGTGGGCTTCTCCCGGGCAAAAGGGAGGAAAAATGCGCTTTTGCCGCTTAGAAAAGAGTAGAAAAGACAAAAGCGTGAAAACCGTCCGTGGAACAGGGACTGCATAAAAGCATCCCCGCCCGCTTTCGCGGGCGGGGATCAGATGCTCAGTAGCTGGTCAGCAGGTCGCGCACCAGACCGGCAAAGGCGGGGCGGTCCACATCCAGCACCACAAAGACGTTGCGGCGGGGGAACTTCTTGTCGCTCCACAGATCGGTGACCGTCTTGCCGTTGCAGATGGTGCTCTGGGTCTCTACGAACACGCCGGCCTCCTGCCCCTGGAAGAGCTGGGGGTGGGTCAGGTAGAGCACGGGGCACACGTCGTGCAGGCACAGGCCTGGCTTGCGGCCGCCCCGCTCCGCGAAGGACAGGGGCAGGCGGGTGCTGTCCAGGAAGAAGCGGCAAACGTCGGTGCCGTGGCGGCCGATCTCCGCCACCTCCTCCGGGGTCAGATAGGCGGCGGTGGTCACATCCAGGCCGCACATGACTATGGGGATGCCGGACTTGAACACCACCTGGGCGGCGTGGGGGTCGGCGTAGATATTGAACTCGGCGGCGGGGGTGGTGTTGCCCTTGGTGGCGCTGCCGCCCATGATGAGCAGGCGCTTGATCCACGGCTTGATCTGGGGATACTTGCCCAGGGTGATAGCGATATTGGTCAGGGGGCCCACGGCGATCACCTGCAGCTCGCCCTTGGCGGCCACGGCGGCCTCGTACAAAGCGTCCCAGGCGGGCTTGGTCTGGTGGGGGGCCGGAGAGGGGGCCAGAGTGGCCTCGCCCAGGCCGTCCACCCCGTGGACATAGGGGGCAGTGATCTGGTCCCGCAGCAGGGGATGGTCGGCGCCCTTATAGACGGGGTAGTCCGCCCCCACAAAGGCGCAGATGTTCCGGGCGTTGGGATAGGTGTGAGACAGCTCTACATTGCCGGCCACGGCGGAGATGCCCTTCACCTCCAGCTGGGGCAGCTTGTTCATCACCAGAAAGGCCACGGCGTCGTCCACGCCGATGTCGGTGTCGAACCAAACGGGGATCCTGTTCATACGGGCACCTCTCTTCCGTCGTAGGACTTGACCGCGTTGACGATCAGATCCACAAAGCCCTCACGGTCCACATTCAGCAGGCAGCGGGCGTTGGCCTTAGCCGTGTTCTCATAGCCCCGGGTGTCCGCCACGGTGGCGCCCCGGCAGTACTCCCCGGCGGTCTCCACCTGGACATTGTAGTCCCCGGTGGTGAACAGCTCCGGCTTGAGCAGGTAGGCCACGGCGCAGGGGTCGTGGAGGGGGGCGCCGGGGTAGCCGATGGAGCGGTGGAACTGGTAGAAGAACTCCAGCCACTGGGCCACCACCTCGGCCACCTGGTTCTTCACGGCGCGGATGCGCTCGAAGTCCTCGGGGAAGATCAGGGCCTTCTCCGTCACGTCCAGCCCGGCCATGTATACGGTGATGCCCGACTGGAACACCAGCTGGGCGGCCTCGGGGTCCACCAGGATGTTGAACTCCGCCGCGGGGGTCCAGTTGCCCGTTTCGATGCCGCCGCCCATGAGGGAGATGCGGGCGATCTTCTCCTTCAGCTCCGGGTGGGCCAGCAGCAGGGCGGCCACGTTGGTCTGGGGTCCGGTGGCGACGATGGTGACCGGCTCCGCGCTCTCCCGCAGCACCTTGGCCATCAGCTCCACGGCCCCCAGAGGGGATAGGTCGTCCGCGGGCTCGGGCAGGGCGGGGCCGTCCAGGCCGCTCTGGCCGTGGATGTTCCCGGCGGTGATGGGGTCGGCCAGCAGGGGGGCGGGGCGGCCCATGGCCACCGGCGCGTCGATGCCCAGCAGGGCGCAGATGCGCCGGGCGTTGTAGGTGGTCTTTTCAATGGTCTGGTTGCCGGCGCAGGTAGTAACGGCGCGGATGTCGAACACCGGGCTGGCCTTGGCCAGCATCCAGGCGATGGCGTCATCGTGGCCGGGGTCGCCGTCCAGGATCAGGGGGATCTTTTTTGATTCGCTCACGGTATCATTCCTCTCTGTAAAGAACATCTGCCGCCCCGGCAGTGCCGGGGCGGCAGACGCCGGAAAATTACTTCTGCTCCGCGTCCTTCAGGGCGGCGGCGGAGTGCTGCCGCTTTACCTTGCTGCGGACGATCAGGGCAAAGATGACCAGACCCAGGATGGTCACCAGATAGGGGATGGGGGTGACCAGGTTGGAGTCGATGCCCTTGGAGGAGACCTTGATGCTCAAGGCCTGGGCAAAGCCGAAGATCAGGGCGGACAGCATAGAGCCCAGAGGCTCTCCGCCGCCCATGGCCTGGGCCGCCAGGGCGATGAAGCCGCGGCCGGCCACCATGTCCAGAGACCAGCCCATGGCGTAGTACATGGACATGAACGCGCCGCCGAAGCCGGCCATCAGGCCGGAGAAGGCGATGGCGATGTACTTGATCTTCAGTACGCTCACGCCTACGGAGGCGGCGGCGTTGGGGTTCTCGCCCACGGAGCGGATGTTCAGGCCCAGGGGGGTCTTGTACAGCAGCACCCAGGTGAGGAACACCAGCAGGAAGGCCACATAGGTCAGGATACAGTGGCCGGACAGAATGTCGCCCAGCACAGGGATGTCCTTGATGATGGGGATATTCCAGGAGGGGATCTGGTGCACGGCGGTGATGAGAGAGGTGGTGGAGGCCATGGCCTTGCCCTCAGTCATATTGGTGATGACCTTCACCAGGAACAGGGTGCCGCCGGAGCCGATCATGTTCACGGCGATACCGGTCAGGATGATGTCGGTCTTCAGGTTGAAGGCGAAGAAGCCCATGAGCAGGGCCTCCAGCACGCCCACCACCAGGGCCACCAGCAGGCCGACGGCCCAGGAGCCCGTCCAGTAGGCGGTGAGGGAGCCGAACAGGGCGGACATCATCATGATGCCCTCAAGGCCGATGTTGGACACGCCGGCCTTCTCGCCCACCACAGCGCCAAGGGTGGCGAACAGGATGGGGGCGGTGATACGCAGGATGGCGAAGAAGAAATCAGGGGTCATGATCAGATCCAGCATGTTACTTCACCTCCCCTTTCTCTTCGGCCGCAGCGGCGGCCTGTTTCAGCTCCTCCTGGGTGCTCTTGACCACCAGCTTCTGCCGGTAGCCCGCCAGGAACTGCTCGGCGGCGAAGAACACGAAGATCACGGCCTGCAGGATGTCGATCAGCTGGGACGGCACGCCGCAGTAAGTGCTCATCAGCAGGCAGCCCTTGTTCAGGTAGGCCATAAAGAGGGCGGCCAGGGGGACGAAGGCGGGGTTGTTGCCCGCCAGGATGGCCACGGTGATGCCGGTCCAGCCATAGCCCGGGAGGGAGCTCCAGCTGTAAGCCGAATAGCGGCCCAGCACCTCGATGCCGCCGCCCATACCGGCCAATAGGCCGCCCAGCACCTGGGAGAGGATGATGATAGTAGCCACGTTCATACCAGAGTACATGGCGAAGTCCTGGTTGATGCCGATCATGCGGATGCCATAGCCCCAGCGGGTGCGGTACATGAAAAGAGCGGTGAGCACCACAAAGATCAGAGCGATAACGAAGCCCCAAGTCAGCATGGAGCCGTTATCGATAAGGGGGGGGATGCGGGATTGCTCCTGGAAGGAGAAGCTCTGGATCTGACCCTTGCTCTTATCCGCCAAATGAGTATTCAGCAGATAGTTGAGCAGATACAGCACCACGTAGTTCAGCATCAGGGAGTTCACCATCTCGCTCACCCCCAGCTTGGCCTTCAGTACGGCGGGGATCAGCATCATGGCGCCCACAGCGATGGCGCCGATGAGGATGGCGGCGATGGGCAGGACCACGGGGGGCAGGGGGACGTAGATGGCCACCATGGAGGCCACGAAGGCGCCCAGCATGATGCCGCCCTCAGCGCCCAGGTTGAACTGGTTGGCGGAGAACATGACGCAGGTGGCCAGGCCGGTGAACACGATGGGGATCATGGCGGCCAGCACGTCAGACAGGTTCTTCACGCTGATGCCGCCGTTGCTCTTGAAGGCGGGGCCGATCAGCAGCTGCCGCATGGCGGCCATGGTCTGGGAGAACTTCTCCCCGGGGGTGGCCCCCTCGGAGGAGACGAAGATCAGCAGAGCGGCCACCAGCAGGGCGATGAGGATGGCGGCCGCGCCCCGGACGATGTTGAACATCAGGTCCCGGCGGCGGGAAGCCTTTAAGGCCCGATTCGTATCACTCATGGCAAACCCTCCTGACTTCCTCAGGCGTCTGCCGCTTGAGGCCAAGCATGTACTCGCCCATCATTTCGTCGGTGAGCTCGGATGTATCCTCGAAATAGGCGGCGATGTGGCCGCCGCACATGACGATCAGGCTGTCGGACAGCTCCATGACCTCGTTCAGGTCGGCGGACACCAGCAGCACCGCGATGCCGGAGCGGGACAGCTCCACCAGCTTCTTGCGGATGAACTCGGTGGCGCCCACGTCGATGCCCCGGGTGGGCTGGTCGGCGATGATCAGGCAGGGGTCGTTGGAGAACTCCCGGGCCACCACCACCTTCTGGATGTTGCCGCCGGACAGGTTGTCCACCCGCTGGTCCCGGGACTTGCACAGAACGGTGTAATCCCGGATCAGGCGGTCGGTCTCCTCGTGGATGGCCTTCATGTCGAACAGCAGGCCCTTGTTCAGGCGCTTGTCGCCGCAGCGGTCGGAGATGATGTTCTCCTGAATGGAGGCGGCCCCGGCGATGCCGTAGAGCATGCGGTCCTCCGGCACCAGGGATACGCCCTTGTTCCGGATCTTCCGCTGGGGCAGGCCGACGATGTTCTCGCCGTTGACGGTGACGGTGCCGGAGTTGGGGGTGTTCAGGTGGAACAGCATGTCCACCAGCTCCTTCTGGCCGTTGCCCTCTACGCCGGCGATGCCCAGGATCTCGCCCTTGCGCACGGAGAAGGAGACGCGGTCCAGCATCTTCTTGCCCCACTCGTTGACATACTCCAGGTCGCGCACCCGCAGCACCTCGTCGGTGGGCTTGGCGTGCTCCTTCTCTACCTTCAGCACCACGTCGCGGCCCACCATCAGGCGGGAGATGACCTCCGGCGTGACGTCGCAGGTGTTATGCACCCCCATGGAGCGGCCGCCCCGGAGGATGGTCATGCGGTCGGTGATCTCCATGATCTCGTTCAGCTTGTGGCTGATGAAGATGATGGTATAGCCGTCCTCCTTCAGGTGGATCAGCTCCTTGAACAGCTCACTGGTCTCCTGGGTGGTCAGAACGGCGGTAGGCTCATCCAGGATCAGGATCTTGGCGCCCCGGACCAGGGCCTTCAGGATCTCTACCTTCTGCTTCATGCCCACGGGGATGTCCATCACCTTGGCGGTGGGGTCCACGTGGAGGTTGAAGCGCTTGGAATATTCCTCCGTGAGTTCCACGGCTTTTTTCGTATCAATGAACAGTCCGGACTTCTTGGGTACCATGCCCAGGACTATGTTTTCCGCCACGGTCAGGCTGGGGACCAGCATGAAGTGCTGATGCACCATGCCGATGCCCTTGGAGATGGCCACCGTGGGGGAGGTCAGGCTGACTTTCTCGCCGTTGACCCAGATCTCGCCCTCGGTGGGCTGCTCCAGGCCGAACAGCATTTTCATCAGTGTGGATTTGCCGGCGCCATTTTCGCCCATCAGCGCGTGGATCTCACCCTTGCGGATATTCAGATCCACGTCCTGGTTGGCGGCGATGCCGTTGGGATACACCTTGGTGATCCCCTTCATTTGGACAACATATTCCTCTGCCATGAGGGGTTCCCTCCCGTTTTGTGAGTTAGGGCGGAGGGCGCGGAGCCCTCCTTGTCTTTGAGCGGCTTCATCCTGCGGTGCAGGGATACGGGGAAAGCGGGGGATGGCGTTAAGATAAAGTAAAGGGGGCTGTCAAGAACGGAGGGGGCTGGAGAGACCCAGCCCCCTCGGTCAGGGATATGACTTTGTCAGCGCGTCACTCAGGGACGGACGGACTCGCGCAGGTCGTTGATCTTGTTGGTCTTGTCGCTCACGGCGGAGTCCACGGTCAGAGTGCCGGCCTTGATGGCCTCCTCAGCGGCGGTGATGGCAGCCTTGCACTCGTCGCTGGCATAGGTGGCGAAGTTCTTGTCGGTGACGACGCCCACGCCGCCCTCGGCCAGACCCAGAGACACCTCAGTGCCCCAGTGCTGGTTGCCGGCATCCAGCTCGTCGAAGACCCAGATCAGGGAGTTGCCGATGTTCTTCAGACCGGAGGTCAGGGTGATGGCGGCCAGGTCGGCGCCGAAGGTCAGCTCCTGGTCGGAGTCGACGCCCAGGAAGTAAGCCTTGCCGGTCTCCAGAGCGGCCTCGGCGGCGCCGTTACC
>CAVJLQ010000149.1:16087-16567 GCA_963650435.1 Alloprevotella sp.
TGTTGTCGTTGATCATGGACAGGCCGTACTCCTTAGCGATGGCGGTGTCCACATAGTCGTTGGTGTAGCGGGTGTCGACCTTGATGTCGGCGTTGACGGACTGAGCGCCCTCGATGAAGCCGATCAGGAAGTCGTTGATGACGGGGGAGTCGATGCCGCCCACGAAGCCGATGACGGGATCGGCGTTGATCTTATCGATGGAGGTGTCGGTGGTGACATAGGCGGCGAAGATGCCCATCAGGTAGCCCATGTCGTTCTGGCGGTAGGTGATGTTCAGCACGTTGGAGTTGTCGCCCACATAGGTGTTGTCATCGAAGATGACGTACTTCTGCTCGGGGTACTTGGTGGCGACTTCCTTCAGGATGTCGGGCATCTGGTAAGTACCGCAGATGATCACGTCATACTCTTTGGACTCGGATACCTCATACATGGTGTCCAGCCACTTGGGCTTGTCTTCGTCCAGACCGCCCAGCTCGATGG
>CAVJLQ010000150.1:0-1981 GCA_963650435.1 Alloprevotella sp.
TGGCCATGACCTCATCGGTGATGAGGACGGACTTGGCGAACTTCTCGCCGCCGTGGACCACGCGGTGGCCCACCGCGTCGATCTCCTTCATGGAGCCGATCACGCCGTTGTCCTTGTCCACCAGGGCGTTCAGGACGGCGGCGATGGCCTCGTTATGGGTGGGCATAGCCACGTCGGCGGCCTTGATGGCCTCCTTGCCCTCCAGCTGGGGCTTGTAAGTAAATTTGCCGTCGATGCCGATGCGCTCGCACAGGCCCTTGGCCAGCACCTGCTGGGTCTCGGGGTTCAGCAGCTGATACTTCAGGGAGGAGCTGCCGGCGTTGATGACCAGAATATTCATGGTGATCATTCTCCTTTGTCAAATGATATATTTTGGTTGCCTTTCCGGGCAGAAGGTATTACACTGTTGAGTAAACCCACATTCTTTTTTATTTTAACGCCTTTAAGGGGAAAACACAACCGTTTTCTGCAAAAATATCGCCCAATTCCTGGGGCGCTTCCCCAAGGGGATATAGGGCTTGTGCCCCGAAGGAGATCAGGGCGGCGGCGCGTGGGATATTTTCAGAGCGTCGGAGGGAGGAGAACGCCATGGCAGCCATCGGCATCGTTGCGGAGTATAACCCCTTTCACACGGGCCACGCCCTCCAGCTGGCCCGGACCCGGGAGCTGCTGGGGGCGGACCTGCCGGCGGTGGCCGTGATGAGCGGCAGCTGGGTGCAGCAGGCGGACTGCGCCATCGCGGACAAGTGGACCCGGGCCCGGCTGGCCCTGATGGGCGGCGTGGATCTGGTGCTGGAGCTGCCCACGGTGTGGGCCATGTCCTCGGCGGAGCCCTTCGCCCGGGGGGCGGTGTCTATCCTGAACGCCGCCGGGATCACAGAATATTTGTCCTTCGGCAGCGAGAGTGGGGACATCCACCAGCTGGAGCGGGTGGCCGCCTGTTTGGACGGGGGGGAGTACCCCGCCCTGCTGAAGGAGCAGCTGGATCAGGGCCTGTCCTTCCCCGCCGCCCGGCAGAGAGCGGCGGAGCAGCTTTTAGGCCCGGATGCCGCCGCCCTGTCCCGGCCCAACAACACCCTGGGCATCGAGTATCTCCGGGCCCTGCACGCCCTGGACAGCCCCATCCGGCCCGTGACCGTCAAGCGGGAGGGGGCGGGGCACAACGAGGCCGCCGTGTTCTCCGGCCGGGCGTCTCAGGAGGAGACCGACCGGCTGTTCTGGCAGCACAACCCCATCCTGTCCGCCACCGCCATCCGGGGCCACCTGGCGGAGGGGGACTGGGCGCTGATGGCCCCCTATCTGCCCCAGGGGGGGCTGGAGCTGCTGCGGGAGAGCGCGCCAGAGCTGCCTGCGCTGGCCCGGCTGGAGCGGGCCATCCTGGCCCGGGTGCGCACCATGTCCGCGGAGGACTGGGGGCGGCTGCCCGATGCCGGGGCGGCGGAGGGCCTGCCCAACCGCCTGGAGCGGGCGGGGCGGACGTGTACGTCTATGGCGGAGTTCTTCGACCTGGCCAAGACCAAGCGGTATACCCACTCCCGCCTGCGGCGGCTGGTGCTGTGGGCCTTCCTGGGGCTGACGGCGGCGGATGTGCCCGCCGCGCCCCCCTACCTGCGGGTGCTGGGCTTCAGCGCCCGGGGGCAGGAGCTGCTGAAGGAGATGAAGAAACAGGCGGCCCTGCCCATCCTGACCAGGCCCGCCCAGGCCAAAGATCTGCCGGAGCCCGGGCGGCGGCTGTTCCAGCTGGAGAGCCGCTGCACCGACCTGTATGATCTGTGCCGCGCCGCCCCCCGCCCCGCCGGAGAGGAGTGGACCAGAAGCCCGGAGAGAGTCTGAAAATGCTTGTTTTACGCTAGAGAATACTTTTAGACTGCCGGAAGATCGGAAATCCGGCAGACCAGAAATGACAGGAGACGATCATGTTGGAATTTCATAGGACGACCGAAGATGAAAAATATAAAATATGTGATTGGAAATATAAGGG
>CAVJLQ010000150.1:2052-20067 GCA_963650435.1 Alloprevotella sp.
ACGAAGAGCAATTAAAAGACAATAGAGGATTTGCAGACCCTAAGAATGGTTTCTATTCGTTTTATGATGAAGGTAAGCTGGTGGGATTCATCGATCTGGTCGAAGAAGAAAAGGCGGTTTTCCTGGGGATAGGAGTCGATCCCAATCATTGCGGCAAGGGGTATGGACAGCAGATGTGCAGAATCGCCTGTGATCTTTCCAAACAACTGTTTGCGGGGAAAACGGTCTATCTTGAGGTTCGTACATGGAATACAAGAGCTGTAAAATGCTATGAAAAGGCGGGCTTTAGAATCGTTGGAAGTCCGATCGTCCAAAACACCCGGATCGGGACAGGAGAATTTTATCATATGGAAGCTGAATGAAAAATTCGGTCCATGCAAGCGGCGCCCGGGCATTTGTCCGGGCGCTTTGGCTTTTGTTCCGTGGTAAATGGGATCAGATACGTAAGACCAGATCCTCCCTGGGCACCTTGTCCCAGCTGAACAGGGGCAGCAGGTCACGGGGGGAGACGGGGGCGGGCTCTGGGATCAGTCCGGCGGCGTGGGCCAGGATGCCCACCAGCTCCCGGGCGGTGTGCTGCTGCCGCAGCTGGCCCAGCTCCTGGTCCCGGTCCCGCTTGGCCAGGCGGCGGCCGTCAGGGGCCAGCAGCAGGGGCACATGGCCGTACTCCGGCTGGGGCAGGCCCAGCTGCCGCTGGAGCCAGATCTGCCGGGGGGTGGAGGACAGCAGGTCGCTGCCCCGGACCACCTGGGTCACCCCCATGTCCCCGTCGTCCACCACCACCGCCAGCTGATAGGCGTACACCCCGTCGGAGCGGCGGAGGATAAAGTCCCCGCAGTCCCGGGCCAGGTTTTCCGCATAGGGGCCCTGGCACAGGTCGGAGAAGGATACGTTCAGGTCGGGCACCATGGCCCGCCAGGCGGGGCGGCGGGTGCGGGAGAGCTCCTCCCGCTGCGCCTGCGTCAGGGCGCGGCACCGGCCGCTGTAGACCGACAGCCCGTCAGACCGGTGGGGGGCGGAGGCGGCCAGCCGCTCCGCCCGGGTGCAGTAGCAGGGGTAGACCAGTCCGGCCTGCGTCAGCTGCTGGAAGGCGGTGCGGTAGAGGTCGCTGCGCCCGCTCTGATACACCGGCTCGTTGTCCCAGTCCAGCCCCAGCCACTCCAGGTCCCGCATCACCTGGTCGCAGTACTCCCGGCGGCAGCGGTCGGGGTCCAGGTCCTCCAGCCGCAGCACCATGCGCCCCCCGGCGCTGCGGGCGGACAGCCAGGCCAGCAGGCAGGACCACAGGTTGCCCAGGTGCATCCGCCCGCTGGGGCTGGGGGCAAAGCGCCCGCAGACAGGGGACTTCTCCATGGCCGATCCCTCCTTTTTGCCTTTATGGTAGCATGATCGAGAAGAAAAAACAACGCACCCGCCGTGGAAACTGGCGGGTGCGTTTTGGATCAGTACAGGGGCTTGATCTCCTTTTTGTAGACGTGGCTCAAAAACAGGATGCTCAGGCCCAGAGAGAAGACCTCCGCAATGGGGAAGGCCCACCACACGGCGTGCAGGTCCAGCAGACGGGACAGGATGAAGGCCACCGGCAGCAGCACGCACAGCTGGCGCACTACAGAGACGACCATGGACAGGAACCCGTGGCCCAGGGCCTGGAGCACGGAGCCGCAGACGATGCAGAAGCCGGCGAAGGGGAAGCTGATGGAGATGATCCGCAGGGCGGGCACGCCGATGGTCAGCAGGTCGGCGGAGGAGCCGTCCTCCGCCATGAACAGGCCGATGAGCACATCGGGGAAGAACTGGAAGACCAGCAGGCCCACGGTCATGATGCACACGGCGTAGCACACGCTGAGCTTGATGGTGGCGGTGATGCGGTCGGGCCGCCGGGCGCCGTAGTTGTAGGCCACGATGGGCACCATGCCGTTGTTCAGGCCGAACACGGGCATGAAGATGAAGGACTGCAGCTTGAAGTAGATGCTGAACACGGCGGTAGCCGTGGCGGTAAAGGCCAGCAGGATCTGGTTCATGCCGAAGGTCATCACCGAGCCGATGGAGCCCATGATGATGGAGGGCACGCCCACGCTGTAGATGCCCTTGATGATGTGGCCGCTGGGGCGGAAGCCATGAAAGCGGAAGTGGACGTCGGGGTTCAGCTTCCAGTTGAAGAAGATGGACAGGCAGGCGGCCAGGATCTGGCCGATGACGGTGGCGATGGCGGCGCCGGCCACCTCCAGCCGGGGAAAGCCGAACAGGCCGAAGATGAGGATGGGGTCCAGAATGATGTTGATGATGGCGCCCAGGGCCTGGGTGAACATGGTCAGGAAGGTGCGGCCCGTGGACTGGAGGATACGGTCCAGGGTGACCTGGGCAAACAGGCCGACGCAGCAGCCGCACACCACGGACAGATAGTCCGCGCCGTAGTCCACGATGGGCCGGATGTCCGTCTGGATGGAGTAGTACAGGCGGGAGCAGGTCAGGCCCAGCAGGGTGAACACCAGCAGGCTGATCCCGGCGGTGAACAGGCCGTTCATGGCGGTGGCGTCGGCCCGGTCCTGCTCCTTGGCGCCCAGACTGCGGGACAGCTGGGCGTTGATGCCCACGCCGGTGCCCACGGCCACGGCGATCATCAGGTTCTGCACCGGGAAGGCCAGGCCCACGGCGTTCAGGGCGTCCTCGCTGATGCGGGAGACGAAGATGCTGTCCACCACGTTGTACAGGGCCTGCACCAGCATGGACAGCATCATGGGGATGGCCATATTCAGCAGCAGCTTGTTGACGGGCATGACGCCCATCTTGTTCTCGTTCTGGGGGGTGCTCATAGGGGCCTCCTTAGGAGTGAAGTTTTAGCGGGAGCCGTGTCGGACGGACACGGCCTGAGTTCAAAATAAAAGGCATCTGCCGCAGCAGATGCCTTCTGTTTTGGTGCGCGAGGCGGGAGTCGAACCCGCACGCCCTTGCGAGCACTGGCACCTGAAGCCAGCGAGTCTACCAATTCCACCACTCGCGCATCGTGTTCGCGCTGAGCTGGAACGTTCAGCGCAAGCAGTATAATACCACAGGACCGCCCCGGTGTCAACACCATTTTGCAAAAAAACGAAAAATGTCAGAAACACAAAATAGGGGCGCAACAGGGGCGCGTTTGGATAAAAGACCCGCCGCGGGCCATATAGCCTGCGGCGGGCTGGAGCTGATGGTGGGAATCGAACCCACAACCTTCTCATTACGAGTGAGATGCTCTGCCATTGAGCCACATCAGCGGGCGGACCGGATAAGCCGGACAGCTCACTTATTATACCCGGGAAAGGGTGCGCCGTCAAGGCTTAATAGGGCGCCGGCGGGAGATTTTCGCGGGAATAGGGCCGCCGGGGGCGAAATATCCTTGACAGAGGGCCGTCCTCTATGATATGGTATGGGAACAATAAGGGAGTAGTCGGCGCGCTGCGCGGCACGGTCAACAAGCTGGAGGGCTGTCCTCCTGGCCGGGCCTTAAATGATGAGACTTATCTGTCCACAGGCAGATGGGTCTTTTTTCTTTGTCTGCGCAAGGGAAAAAGGCCCGGGGTATCCTCTTTTCCTGGGAGGGGAAGGGGAAAACGAAAAGAAGGAGTCGTTTTTATGCAGCTTTGGGAACTGTTCGTGCTGGCGGTGGGCCTCTCCATGGACGCCTTTGCCGTTTCAGTGTGCAAGGGCCTGTCCGTGGGGCGGGTGAAGCCCGCCCACGCCCTGACCTGCGGGGCGTGGTTCGGCGGCTTTCAGGCGCTGATGCCCCTGACCGGCTGGCTGCTGGGGGTGCGCCTTCAGGAGCTGATCGTATCCATCGACCACTGGATCGCCTTTATCCTGCTGTGCATCATCGGGGTGAACATGATCCGGGAATCCCGGGAGGAGGGGGAGGAGGACATGGAGGCGTCCTTCTCCGCCAAAGCCATGGCCCCGCTGGCCGTGGCCACCAGCATCGACGCCCTGGCCGTGGGGGTCACCTTTGCCTTTTTACAGGTGGACATCGTCCCCGCCGTGCTGTTCATCGGCGTGATCACCTTTGTCCTGTCCAGCGTGGGGGTGTGGGCCGGCTCCGCCTTCGGCGAGAAGTCCCGCGCCCGGGCGGAGCTGGCAGGGGGCATCATCCTGATCCTGATGGGTACGAAAATTTTGCTGGAGCATCTGGGGATCCTGTGATAAAATGAGGGCGCGCCCCCCAGGGGGCGCGCCATGACCATATAGGAGGTATGCACTATGAAGCTGAAGGTGATCGGCAGCCATCTCTGCCCCGACACGCTGTATGCCCTGAACTGCCTGTGCCAGGCGGGGGCGGAGGTAGATTTTCAGGACATCCTGTCCTGCCACGCCGCGCTGCTGGACTATCTGGCCCTGCGGGAGGCCAGCCCCCTGTACGCCGACGTCCGCGGCCAGCGCCGCATCGGCATCCCCTGCTTCGTGCGGGAGGACGGGAGCATGACCCGGGATCTGGACGAGGTGCTGAAGGAAGCGCGGTGAGCGCCGACCCGTACATACAGGCCCCCGGCGCGCGGCGCCGGGGGCCTTCGTCTGCGGTCCGGCCCAAAATCTCCACAGAGACGGGGGCGGGAAAAAGCCCCGTTTTGTGCGGACGTACAAGGATGGACGAATGGCGTTCAGACGGGGAAAAATCGATTGACACTTTAGCGGTCTAAATGGTACAATACCCAAAAAATCAAGCCGTTTCTCCGCCCGGACGGCAGACGGGCCGGGGGAGGAAGAACCATAAAAGGGGGAACTGTCAATGCTCAGCAGCAATATCGGTGTCGATGAAAAGGGCCGGCTCACCTTCGCCGGAATGGATACGGTGGAGCTGGCGGAGAAGTATAAGACGCCGCTGTACCTGATGGACGAGGACAGGATCCGCGCCAACTGCCGGACCTACCGCGGGGCCATGGAGAAGTGGTTCGGGGCGGGCAGCTTCCCCCTGTACGCCAGCAAGGCGGCCAGCTTCAAGCAGATCTACCGCATCATGGCCCAGGAGGGCATGGCCATCGACGTGGTCTCCTCCGGCGAGGTGTATACCGCCGTCCACGCGGACTTCCCCATGGAGCGGGCCTACTTCCACGGCAACAACAAGACCGACGAGGACATCGCCTATGCCATGGACTGCGGCCTGGGCTGCTTCGTGGTGGACGGCTTCTGGGAGCTGGAGGCCATCGAGCGCATTGCCGCCGCCAAGGGGATCGTTCAGAACGTGCTGCTGCGTCTGACCCCGGGCATCGACCCCCACACCTACGAGGCGGTGGCCACCGGAAAGGTGGACTCCAAGTTCGGCGTGGCCATCGAGACGGGCCAGGCCGCCCGATTCGTAGAGCAGGCCCTGGCGATGAAGCACCTGAAGGTGCTGGGCTACCACTGCCATGTGGGCTCTATGGTCTTTGACCAGGAGGGCGACGTGTATCAGAACGCCGCGGACATCATGCTCTCCTTTGCCGCGGAGATGAAGGCCGCCCACGGCCTTGCGCCGGAGCAGCTGAACCTGGGCGGCGGCTACGGTGTCCGCTATACCGAGAGCGACCCCCACATCGACATCGAGGAGAACATCCGCCTGCTGTCCGAGTATCTGAAGAAGCGCTGCGATGAGCTGGGTCTGGCTATGCCCGCGGTCCTCATGGAGCCCGGCCGCAGCATCGTGGCCGACGCCGGCATGACCCTGTACTCTGTGGGCACGGTGAAGAAGATCCCCGAGTATAAGAACTATGTGTCTGTGGACGGCGGCATGACCGACAACCCCCGGTATGCCCTGTACCAGTCCCGGTACACCGTGCTGCTGGCCGACCGGCCGGAGGAGAAGGGGACGGAGAAGTTCGACGTGGTGGGCCGCTGCTGCGAGAGCGGCGACATCATTCAGCCCGCCGTGCCCATGCCGGAGCCCAAGCGGGGCGAGATACTGGCCGTGTGCACCACCGGCGCGTACAACTACTCCATGGCCTCCAACTACAACCGGGTGGCCCGGCCGCCCATCGTGATGCTGTCCGGCGGCAGGGACTATGTGGCCGTCCGCCGGGAGAGCCCCGCGGATATGGCCCAGAACGACCTGTAAGAAGACCTGCAAATGCCCGCCCTCCTGAGAGAGGGCGGGCATTTTTATGCCGTCCGGTTCGACAAACGGCGGTGCATCTGCTATACTGTTGACCAAAGGATCTGTGAAAGCGGGGGACGAGGGATGAGAGAACTGAAGAAGGCCTATCTGGAGATCACCAACGTGTGCGGCCTGCGCTGCTCCTTCTGCCCGGGGACGGGGCGGAAGGCGGGCTTTCTGGCGCCGGAGGACTTCCGCACACTGGCGGGCCGCCTGCGCCCTCACACGGAGTATCTCTACCTCCACCTGATGGGGGAGCCCCTGCTGCACCCCCAGCTGGGGCAGCTGCTGGACATCGCCGGGGAGCTGGGCTTCCGGGTGATGATCACCACCAACGGCACTCTGCTGCCCCGGCGGGGCGGGCTGCTGCTGGCCAGTCCGGCGGTGGAGAAGATCAGCATCTCCCTCCACTCCTTCGAGGGCAACGAGGGGGGCGGAGCGCTGGAGGACTACCTGTCCGGCTGTCTGTCCTTCGCCGGGGCGGCGGGGGCGGCGGGGAAGAAGTGCGCCCTGCGCCTGTGGAATCTGGACGGGGAGGACACCCGGGGGGCCAACAGCCGGAACGGGGAGATCCTGGGGCAGATAGAGAAGGTGTTCCCCAAGCCGTGGAAGGCGGGCCGCCGGGGGACCACCCTGGCCCCCAACGTCTTTTTGGAGTGGGGCGAGCGCTTTGAGTGGCCCGACCTGAACGCCCGGGAGCGCCCGACCCGGTTCTGCATGGGCCTGCGGGACCAGGTGGGGGTGCTGTGGGACGGCACGGTGGTGCCCTGCTGCCTGGACCACGAGGGGGACATCCCCCTGGGGGATCTGTACGAGCAGTCCCTGGAGGAGATCTTGAACACCCCCCGGGCCCGGGCCATCTATGACGGCTTTTCCCAGGGCAGGGCGGCGGAGGAGCTGTGCCGCCGCTGCGGCTATGCCGGGAGGTTCGGAGAATGAGCGTCCGCTGCTACGCCGCCCCCATGGAGGGGATCACCGGGGCCATGTGGCGCCGGGTACACCATAAATATTTTCCCGGGGCGGATAAATACTTCACCCCGTTCCTCACCCCCACCCACGCCCGGCGGCTCACCCCCCGGGAGAAGCGGGAGGTGCTGCCGGACTATAACGCGGGCATCCCCGTGGTGCCCCAGATCATGGCCAAGCGGGCGGAGGACTTCATCTGGTGCGCCGGGCAGATGGCCGAGCTGGGCTATCGGGAGGTGGACCTGAACCTGGGCTGCCCCTCCGGCACGGTGGTGGCCAAGGGAAAGGGGGCCGGGATGCTGGCCGACCTGGACGCCCTCCGCCGGTTTTTAGAGGAGGTGTTCTCCGCCGGACTGCCGGTGGAGATCTCCGCCAAGACCCGCCTGGGGCTGGAGGCGCCGGAGGAGTTTACCGCTGTTCTGGCGGTGCTGCGGCAGTTCCCCTTCTGCGAGGTGACCGTCCACCCCCGGCTGCGCCGGGACATGTACGCCGGGCCGTGCCGGATGGAGCAGTACGCCGAGGCACTGGAGGGCTCCCCCTTCCCCCTGTGCTGGAGCGGGGACATCCTGTGCCCCGGCGACCGGGACCGGCTGGCGGCGCGCTTTCCCCAAACGGCGGCGGTGATGGTAGGCCGGGGACTGATGGCCGACCCCGCCCTGATCCGCAAAATGCAGGGCGGGCCCGGGGCGGAAAAGGGGGAGCTGGAGAGATTTGCCGCGGAGCTGTATGAGGAATATGCTGCCGCCTTCGGCAGCCGGGGCAACGCCATGCTGCGGATGAAGGAGCTGTGGTCCTATCTGCTGTACCTCTTCGACGGGGGCGAGGACTTCCGCCGCGCCATCCAGCGCTGCCGGGACACGGGGGACTACAGCCGGGCGGTGGACGAGCTGTTCCGCTCCTGTGCCCTGCGCGCCGCTCCGGCTCTGCCGTGGGCCGGGCAGACGGTATTTTGAAAACAACGCCCCCGGGCGGACAAAAATGTCCGCCCGGGGGCGTTTTGAGAGGGAAAGGGTCACAGCTCATCCTCATCTTCCTCCGGAAGACGCATCACAGACACCTCGAAGGCGGTGCGCTCCTCGGTGCGGCCGTCCAGCACCTTGGTGTAGACCCGGCTCTGCAGCCGGCCCTCAAGGCGGAGGGGGTCGCCCACGTCCAGCACGGCGCACCGGTGGGCCACGCTGCCCCAGGCGATGCAGGGCAGGTAATCCGCCCGGCCATAGGCCCGGTTGACCGCCAGAGTCAGGTCGCAGATGGAGCGGCCCAGCGGGGTGGAGCGCAGGTTGGGGGGACGGCACAGACAGCCGGCCAGCGTCAGCTGGTTTTCGTCCTCCTCCAGCTCTGTGGGCAAAATGGAGCGGGCATAGACCGTGATGACCAGCCGCCGGCCCACCCCGCTGCGGTTGTTGTATGTACGGACCTCACCGGCGATCTGAAGGCGCTGGCCCGCCTGAAGGGGGGGCAGCGTCTCCAAAAGCCGCTGAGAGGCGATGACGTCCAGCTTATCCGCCGCCCCGGACAGGCGGCATACCTCCAGCGGCAGCAGGAAGAACTGGATCTGGTGGTTCTGATGAGAGGGGACGGGGGCGGCCAGCAGCCGGCCCCGGAGCAGGATACTGTTTTCGCCTGGAATGGTCAGCTTCATAAGGGGAACCTCCTCCTGTTTCCTTGGTTCCCTTTATGGTATGCCCCGGGGGCGGCGGGTATGCCGGAAAGTCAGTCGGTCAGTAGGCCGGCCTTTTCCATGCGGGCGCGGATCATGGGGCCGAAGGCGATGGAGACCGCCATCTTGATGGCATCCCCCAGCAGGAAGGGGAACACGCACAGGGCCAGGGCCGCGGCCAGCGCCTTGCCGGACTGGACGCAGAACCAGGCGGTGCCCAGGGCGTACAGCACGGCGGTGCCCAGCACCATGCCGGCCAGCTGGCCCCAGCGCTTGGCCGGGAAGAGATGCACGAACAGGCCGCTGATGAGCACCAGGGGCAGATAGCCCACGATGTAGCCGCCGGTGGGGCCGGCCACCTTGGCCAGTCCGGCGCCGAAGTTGCTGAATACGGGCACGCCGGCCGTGCCCAGAAGGATGTACACCAGGGTGGCCACGGTGGCCCGCTTCCAGCCCACCAGATAGGGGATCAGATACAGGAACAGAGTGCACAGGGACAGGGGGATGGGGCCGATGTTCAGGGTGAAGGGGGAGACGACGCATAGGATCGCCGCAGCCAGGGCGGTCAGGGTGAGATCGCGGATCTGAGGGGAATGTTGAGCAGTCATGGGGTGGCCTCCTGATCGTAAACTGAGATTTTCAACAGGTATACAATACAGCGAAGAGGGCGGTATGTCAACCCCGAAGAGTATAAAGTTTACGATTTGGGGGCGGACTTGCTTTTTGCCGGGGAAAAAGGTATAATAAAATCCCAAAAAATTTCCAGTTCTCAGCGCATGAGAGGTCTGACCAACAAAGTGAGGAGCGAAACACTATGAAAATATGGACCAAAGCGACAGCGGCGGCCCTGATCCTGGCCCTGTGCCTGGCCATCCCAGCGGCGGCCAGCGAAAACGCGGAGTTCTATCTGACGCCCCCGGCGGACAGCATGAACTGGGAGCTGGCGGTGCGCCTGCTGGACGCCCCGGGGGCGGAGGTCCGGGATGAGGTGACCTTTTCCACTCCCGTCAACCGCATGACCGCGGCGGGGGCCGCGATCGCCCTGCCCCGGACGGAGGGCATGTGGGTCACGGTGGACTATCTGCTGGACAGCGATCGGGACGGCGTCTATGAGCTTTTTGGCCCCGAGGATGGAGGCCCCGGCGGGGACAGCCTGGCGAATGGGGACGTGCTGCTGCCCTGGGGCGGCGACGGAGTCCCCCTGCCCGCCGGGCAGCCGATCTCCCTCTCCGCTGCGGCCCTGCTGGCGGGGGGAGAAGCCTATCTGGCGCGGCTGGGCCTGACGGCGGAGGACCCGTGGGGCGAGCTGCTGTATATGGTGCGCCTGTGGCAGGCGGACGGGGAGGAGAGCGACTGCTTCTACCTGATCCTCTATGAAAGCGGGCTGCCCACGGCCGGTGCCGCCGACTTCCGGGATGTGGAGCCGGGCAGCTGGTACTACAGCGCGGTGGACTATGTGACCAGCCGGGGCCTGATGGCCGGGACGGGGGCCGACACCTTTGCCCCCGATGTACAGCTGACCCGGGCCATGCTGGCCCAGATCCTGTATGCCATCAGCGGCCGTCCCCAGGGGGCGGAGGGGAGCTTTTCCGACGTGGCTCCGGACAGCTGGTATGCCGCCGCGGCCAACTGGGCCCAGGCCCAGGGCATCATGCAGGGCGTGGGCGGAGGAAGATTTGCCCCGGACCGCCTGCTGACCCGGGAGCAGCTGGCGCTGATCCTGTATCAGTACACCGGCGGCGCGGGCCGGGAGGGGGAGCCGCTGTCCGCCTGTACGGACGCAGGCAGCATCAGCGCCTGGGCGGAGCCCGCGGCGGAGTGGGCCGTGGCCAACGGGCTGCTCTCTCTGCGCAGCAGCGGAAAGCTGGACCCCGCCGGCGCGGTCACCCGGGGGGAGTGCGCCGCCGTGCTGCGCCGCCTGGACCAGCTGCTCGCCGCCGAAGCCTGACGGGATATAGCGCAAGCAACAAGTAAACTGCAAAGCCGGGCCGCCCGATCGGGCGGCCCGGCTTTTTTGGAACGGCGGCCGCTGCCGCCGGCATGGCCCCGGAGCGGGGGCCTGCTGCGGTGGGCCTTCGGGCCGATCCCCGCGCCTGTGTTCAAGGACTGCGGGGAGGGGGTGGGTCGTATCCCGCCCCGTGCTCCGGCACCGGCTTAGGGGAGACGCGGCGTCTCCGCCCGCCTTTCGCCAAAGGAGTATGCGGCCCCAAAGCCGCCGGACTGCCGTCCGCTCCTTAGTGTGTCCGGAAAATTTCCGTTCATTCCGTTTGTATTTGGGAATAATTGGCCAGACTACCCATATAAAACCTTATAGTACGGAAAGGAGTGACCCCATGGCGGAGCGGAGGCTTTTTCGTCCGGTCGGCGGACGGGACAAAAAACAACGGGAAAAGGAGCGGCAGGTGCTGCTCAGCTCTCTGGCGCAGACCCGGGCGCTGATCAGTCAGGCTTACGGCGGCTTTAACACCACGGATGACACCGATCTGATCGACTCCTATGTGTACGAGATCAATGCCCTTCAGTCCCGCTACAACTATCTGCTGCGCAGGGCGAAGGAGCTGGAGGCGACTCTGTGAGCGGGCTGCTGCCCTGGGTGGGAGCGGCGGCAGTGGCCGGGGCCGCGCTGGTGCTGCTGCGCCGCCCGGCCCGGGCGGCGGTGCGGGTGGCCTGGCGCTCGGCGCTGTGGCTGGGTCTGCTGGCGGCGGCGGAGCAGCTGGGGCTGCTGTCCGCCCTGGGCCTGGGGGCAAATCTGGCCAACGCCGCGGTGCTGGGCGTTCTGGGCCTGCCCGGGTTCGGCCTGCTGCTGGCCGCCCCGTGGCTGCTTCGATGAGCGGACGGGAAGAGGGTCCTCTTCCCACCGCTTTTTTTTGTTGCCTGCGGGGCGGGGCTGTGGTATGATCAGGAGTAGGATTTGCCGCCGGAGTTGCCGGGGCATACAGCGAGGGGGAGAGGATATGGCGCAGCTGCTGAAGGGGGCCCCCGTGGCCGCCGCCATGACAGAACAGCTGGCCGCCCGGACGGAGGGGCTGAAGCAGGCGGGCGTGACGCCCGCCCTGTGTATCCTGCGTCTGGGGGAGCGGCCGGGGGATCTGGTCTATGAGCGCAGCGCCATGAAGCGGTGCGGCAAGGTGGGCATCGAGGTGCGGGAGATCGTCCTGCCCGAGGACTGCACCCGCGAAAGGCTGCTGGAGACCATTGAGCAGGTGAACAAGGACGACGCTATCCACGGCCTTCTGATGATGCGTCCCCTGCCCGTGCGGGAGGACGAGGACGCCGCCCGGGCGCTGCTGGCGCCGGAAAAGGATGTGGACGGCATCACTGCCATCGCACAGTCCAAGGTGTTTACCGGCGCGGGGGCGGGCTATCCCCCCTGTACGGCCCAGGCGGTGATGGAGATCCTGGATCACTACGGGGTGGAGCTGGCCGGCCGCCGGGCGGCGGTGATCGGCCGCAGCCTGGTGGTGGGCCGTCCGGTGGCCATGATGCTCATGGCCCGGGACGCAACGGTGACCCTGTGCCACACCAGAACGGAGGACCTGCCGGAGATCTGCCGCCAGGCGGACATTCTGGTGTCCGCCGCGGGCCGGGCCGGGCTGGTGACCGGAGCGTTCACAAGGCCCGGACAGGTCATCGTGGATGTGGGCATCAACGTGAGGGACGGCGAGCTGTGCGGCGACGTGGACTTTGCCGCGGCAGAGCCCCTGGTGGGGGCCATCACCCCGGTGCCCGGCGGTGTGGGTGCCGTGACCACGGCGGTGCTGGCCGCCCATGTGGTGCAGGCGGCGGAGAAAGCCGCCGGACTCCCGGAGAAATAGGAACCAGCCCCGGTGCTTTACGCGCCGGGGCTGGTTTTACTTTACATATGCCGCCATATCCCCCTGCAGGGCGGCGCAGAGCCGCCGGGCATCGTCCATGCAGCCGCCCCGGGCGGAGAAGTACAGCTTCAGCTTGGGCTCCGTCCCGCTGGGGCGGACGGTCACCCGCCCGCGGGCGGTGGAGAGGGCCAGCACGTCGCTGGGGGGCAGGCCCTCCGCCCCCTGCCGGTAGTCGGTGATCTGCTCTACCGCCTCGCCCCCCAGCTGCTTCGGGGGCGCGGCCCGCAGGTCCGCCATGATGTGGCCCATGCGCTCCATGCCGTCGGCCCCGGGCAGGGCCACGCTCTGCAGGCGGTTTTCATAGCAGCCGAACCGGCCGTACAGCCGGTCCATGGCCTGCCCTAGGGTCAGCCCCTGGCTGCGGTACCAGGCCGCCATCTCGCAGCACAGCATGGCGGCGTTCACCCCGTCCTTGTCCCGCACATGGCTGCCGGAGAGGTAGCCGTAGCTCTCCTCAAAGCCGAAAATGAACCGTTCCGCCCGGCCCTCCCGCTCCAGCAGGCCAATCTGCTCGCCGATGAACTTAAAGCCCGTCAGGGTGCGGTGCAGCTCCACCCCGTACTGGGCGGCCACGGCGTCCGCCATGTGGGTGGAGACGATCGTAGTCACCGCCACAGGATCCCGGGGCATGTCCCCCCGCTCCAGCCGCTGGCGGCAGATGTAGTCCAGCAGCAGCACCCCCATCTCGTTGCCGCTCAAAAGCCGCCAGTCCCCATTCTCCGGCACGGCGGCCCCCATGCGGTCACAGTCCGGGTCAGTGCCGATGAGCAGGTCGGCCCCCAGTTTACGGCTCAGGGCCAGGCCCCGCTCCAGGGCGGAGCGCTCCTCCGGGTTGGGCTTGGGGCAGGTGGGAAAGTCCCCGTCGGGCCGCTCCTGCTCCGGCACCACCGTGACGTCCGTGACCCCGATGCGCTTCAAGATCTTGGTGACGCACTCCCGCCCTGTGCCGTTTAGGGGGGTGTACACCACCTTCAGGGCGGACTTGTCCCCGTCCCACAGGCTGCGCTGCTGCACCGCGTCCAAAAAGCCCTCCAGACAGTCCTCGCCGATCATGCGGATGGTGCCCCGCTCCAGGGCCTGGGAAAGATCGCATAGCCGGGGGCCGGTGAACATATCCGTGGCCTCGATCCGGGCCAGCACCGCCCGGGCGGCGTCCAGGGTGATCTGGCAGCCGTCGGGGCCGTAGACCTTATAGCCGTTGTAGGCCGCCGGGTTGTGGCTGGCGGTGATACAGATGCCCGCCCCGCAGCCATAGTACCGCACCGCCCAGCTCAGGGCGGGGGTGGGCTGGAGCCGGGGGTACAGCCAGACCTGAACGCCGTTGGCGGCCAGCACCCGGGCGGCTTCGCGGGCGAACCGGGGGGAATTGCGGCGGCTGTCATAGGCGATGGCCGCCCGGCGGGGCAGTCCGGCGGCGGCCATATAGTCCGCCAGCCCCTGGGTGGCCCGGCGCACCACATAGATGTTCATGCGGCCAGGCCCGGCCCCCAGCACGCCCCGCAGGCCGCCGGTGCCGAACTCCAGATCCCGGTAGAACCGGTCGCGGATATCCTCCCTGTCCCGGACAGGGTCCAGGGCCGCCAGCTCCCGGTGCAGCTCCTCATCCGCCGCCTGGTCCAGCCAGAGGCGGTAACATTCCATCGTATCCACGCAGAACCCTCCCGTAAGATCACTTCCGCTTTATTAAAGCACGATCTTTCCCCGCCGTCCAGAACAAATCGGTTGCATTGCCCCCGCAAGATCGGTAGAATAAGGGGAGATACCCACAGAACGAGAGGGGGATGACCATGAGACGCTTGACGCCGCTGCTGCTGGCCCTGGCCCTGCTGGCCGGCTGTGCCCGCACCGGGACCCAGGACGTGACCGGGCTGGCCCCGGAGGAAGGGGAGCGTCTGGTGATCTGCACTCCCCACAAGGAGAGCGTTTACGCCCCCCTGATCGAAGAGTTCGAGCAGCGCACCGGGATCTGGGTGCAGGTGGAGACCGGGGGGACCACCACACTGCTGGAGGGCATCGCGGCGGGGGAGAGCAGCGCTGACCTGATCTTCGGCGGCGGCGCCGACAGTCTGGACGCCTACAGCGGCTGCTTTGCCCCCTACACCAGTCCCAACGCCGCCTGCATCGCCCCGGAGTACGACCTGGGACAGGGGCAGTGGACCCCCTTCTCCGTGCTGACCACGGTGCTGATCTACAACACCAAGCTGGTGCGGCAGAATCCGCCGGACAGCTGGGAGAGCCTGCTGGACCGGGGGTGGCGGGGGCGGATCGCCTTCGCTGATCCGGGCAGCTCCGGCTCGGCCTACACCGCCCTGTGTACCCTGCTCCAGGCCCTGGGCGGCGGGGAGGACAAGGTGCTGGCCGCCTTTGTGCGCAACCTGGACGGGCAGGTACTGTCCGACTCCAGCGATGTGATCACCGCCGTGGCGGACGGCAGCTGCTACATCGGCGTCACTTTGGAGGAGACCGCCCGCAAGGCGGTGGCCGACGGGCTGGACCTGGCGGTGGTGTACCCCAAAGAGGGCACCTGCGTGCTGCCCGATGGGGCGGCGGTCATATCCGGCTGTGCCCACCCGGAAAACGCGCAGCGGTTCATCGACTTTCTGCTGGAGCAAGAGACCCAGCAGCGGCTGATCACCAACTTCTTCCGGCGCAGCGTGCGCGCCGACCTGGCGGACGACGGCCTGCCCCAGGCCCCCGACCTGCACTATGATCTGGAGCGGGCGGACGCCGGCCGGCGGCAGCTGCTGGAGCGCTGGCAGGAGCTGACAGAGGAGGGGACGCCATGATCCGCAGCTGGGTAAGGCGGTCCTTCCGCAACCGCATTTTCCTCACCGTACTGCTGGCGGCGCTGGTGCCCCTGCTGCTGTGCGACGTGCTGATGACCCAGGTGATGATCGCCCGCAGCGAGCACACCCTGCGGGAGGAGGCCCAACAGGAGATGGCCCAGCTGGAGGGGCGGCTGGACGGGCTGCTGGAGCAGTGCACCGCCGCGGCGGACAAGCTGGCGGGCAGCACCGTGACCCGCTCGGCCCTGCGCCGGGGCGGAGACGACTCCCGCATCCTGTATCAGCTGCTGTACCGGGACACCGTCTCACTGCGGGACTACGCCGATTTCGAGGTGTATGACGGGGAGGGAAAATGCCTTTACACCACCGCCTCCGCCTTCCCCGCCGACCGCAGCGGGGACTGGGGGGTGCTGCGGGCCGCCCGGCAGGAGACGGGCACCGTCCTCCGGGCGGAGGGCGGCGGCCTGACCGGGGCGCGCACCATCACCACCCGGGAGGGGGAGGTGCTGGGCTATGTGGTGTTCCGCATGGCCGGCGGAAATTTCGACCTGCTGTTCGCCCCGGGCCTGCGGCCCTCGGACGACGTGCTGCTGGTGGACCCCACCTGGCGCATGGTGTACTGCACCCAGTCGGCCCACGCCCAGGACACCCTGTCCGCCCTGCGTGCCCAGCTGCTGTCCGGCCAGCCCCTGACCGGGGGCGAGGAGGACTGCGGCTACTATGTGTCCTCCGGCGCACAGACGGGGCTGTTCCTGATCCTGCAGCAGCCCAAGACCTATACCGCCCAGGTGGTCCGCTCCATCTACTTCGTGGCCGGGGTGATGGGGCTGCTGTGTCTGGGCCTGTGTCTGGTGTGCGCCTGGTGGCTCAGCCGCCACCTGTCTGAGCCGGTGGGCGAGCTGGACGCGGCCATGGGCCGGGTGGAGAAGGGGGACTACGACGTGCGCATCCGCAGCGCGCGGCAGGACGAGATGGGCCGCCTGGCCGCCAGCTTCGACCGCATGACCCAGGAGTATCAGCAGAACCTGGCGCGCAGCGTGCAGCGGGAGCGGGAGCTGAACGAGACCCGCCTGCGCATGCTCCAGTCCCAGCTGAATCCCCACTTCTTATACAACACCCTGGACTGCATGAAGTGGCTGGGCGTGACCCACGGGGTGGCGCAGATCGCCACCCTGGCCACCGACCTGGCCGCCCTGCTGCGGGCGGGGATCTCCGGCAGCGAGCACATCACCCTGGAGGACGAGCTGGAGCTGATCCAGCGCTACCTGGACATCCAGGAGATCCGCTTCGGCGACCGGTTCGTGTGCGAGATCGACGTGGACGAGCGGTTCCAGCACTGCCTGATCCCAAAGCTGGTGCTGCAGCCCCTGGTGGAGAATGCCATCATCCACGGAGTGGCCGACAGCGACGAGGGGTTTATCAAGCTGTGGGCGGAGCAGCAGGGGGACGACCTGCTGCTGATGGTGTCTGACAACGGCGGCGGCATCCCGGAGGAGGTGCTGCGCCGGCTGAACAGCCACCAGGCCATCCCCGGGGGCCACCTGGGGCTGAACAATGTAGACCGCATCGTGCGCCTGTCCTATGGCGAGCGGTACGGACTGACTGCCCGGGTGACGGAGCAGGGCAGCCTGGTCTGCCTGCGCCTGCCCATACAGAGGGGGGAAGAATATGCTGAAGGTACTGATCGTTGACGACGAAGAGGTGGTCCGCCAGGGCATCCGCCTGGGGGTGGACTGGAGCAGTCTGGGCTGCACCGTGGTGGGGGAGGCCGCCAACGGCGAGGAGGGGCTGGCCGCCGCCCGGCAGCACGCCCCGGAGCTGATCATCACCGACGTGCGCATGCCCCGGATGGACGGCATCGAGATGATGCAGCGCCTGCGGGAGGAGGGCTGCGCCGCCCATGTGATCGTACTGACCGCGTATAACGAGTTTGACTACGCCCGGTCCGCCCTGCGCTTTGGGGCGGCGGACTATCTGCTCAAGCCCTTCCGGGACCAGGAGCTGGTGGCCGCCATCCTCCGGGTGCGCCAGAGCCAGGACGGCCGGACGGAGGCCCCGGGGGCGCAGCTGCCCCAGCTGCCCGGCGGGGACAAGAGCAAATATGTGCAGCGCACCCTGGAATATGTGGCCGGGCACTACGGCGACACCGACATCAACATCACCACCATCGCCCGCTCCATCGGCATCACCGAGGGGCACCTGAGCCATGTGTTCAAGAAGGAGACGGGCTATACCGTGCTGAACTATCTGACCCAGTACCGCATCTGCATGGCCTGCCGCCTGCTCAGCGGCGGAGAGCACAAGGTGTATGAGGTGGCGGAAAAGGTGGGCTACCGGGACGTGACCTACTTCGGCTCCACCTTCAAAAAATTTACCGGCCTGTCCCCCACGGAATATCAGGACCGGGAGGGCTGAAATACTGCACAAAAACCGCCGGGCATCTTTGTATGCGCCGGTGGTTTTTCACAGGATTTTCGGGATAATCGCAGTGTTGTCCCGTTCCGCCCGCGGCCTCAGCCCGGTATAATAGGACCATGAGCCGGTATATCCGGCCGTAAATCTGACTTTTTAAGGAGAATGAACATGAAAAGGAAGCTCTTTGCCCTTGTGCTCGCCTCTGCCATGGTCCTGAGC
>CAVJLQ010000151.1:0-7225 GCA_963650435.1 Alloprevotella sp.
GGCGTTCTCCGGCGTGGGCTTGTCAAAAAACTCGTCGTTGATGTATAATTGCAGAACGTCGCCCACATTCAGCCGGGTGTCCCGCTTGGCCCCCTTGCCGTTGAGCTTGACCCGCTTCAGCCGGATGTATTTCTGGGCCAGGGGGGCGGGCAGCAGGGGCAGAGCCTTGGCCAGCCAGCGGTCCAGCCGCTGTCCGGCGTCGTTTTTGGATATGGTAAATTCCTTCATGGCAGATCCTCTTCCAAAGGGCTGATCTTTTGCCGCCCGCCCGGGAGGGGACGGCACAGCCTGTAGATAGCTTGCACGAAAAAAATATATTTGTCAACCATAAAAAAGGTTTGACATTATGTCCCAGATCCAGTATAATACTCTCCGTACCATTATGCGAGTATGGGCCCGCGTGACCCGGGGAGGAAGCTATGCGTCTGGAATTGAAGGACATCATCCATGTCCCTGACGGGAAGAAGTCCTTCGACTATCAGACGGATCTGTCCGACCTGGAGTTCTACGGACGTAAGCCCTTTGCCCACCCTGTCCATGTTCAGGGCTGCGTGACCAACCACGCCGGCGCCCTTGTGCTGGAGGGGACGATCCGCTCCACTTTGGAGCTGGTGTGCGACCGCTGCGGGAAGGCCTTTTCCCGGGAAAAGACAGTGGCGCTGAACACCCTGGTGGCCGACCACCTGGAGGAAGAGGAGAGCGACAGCGACATCTTCCTGCTGGACGGCACCCAGCTGGATCTGGACGAAGTCGTGTCCACGGTGCTGATCCTCGAAATGGATACCAAAAACCTTTGCTCAGACGACTGTAAAGGGCTGTGTGCCAAGTGCGGAGCCGATTTGAATTTGGGCCCCTGCCGGTGCAGACCTGAGACAGACCCCCGGTGGGCGGCCCTGTCGCAGCTTCTGGATCAAGCTGAGGAGAACTAATGTAAAGTCCAAGTGCCTGGATGGGCACGCAAACCGAAGGAGGTGTCAACCATGGCGGTTCCTAAGAGAAAAGTGTCCAAGGCCCGGCGCGATAAGCGGCGCAGCTCCCACTGGAAGCTGGAGACTCCCGGTATCGTGACCTGCCCCAAGTGCGGGGCGTTCCGGCTGCCTCACCGGATGTGCAAGAATTGTCTGACCTACAATGGCCGTTCCTTTGGCCAGGTGGAGGCCCAGCAGTAATTTGCCGTAAAAAAGCCCGCTGTGTTTTCACAGCGGGCTTTTTACTGTCTGTCCGCATTGTCCAAATATCAAGGGCGGACGGGCAGGCCGGCATATTTTCCGGTGCTTTTTGCTCTTGTCGACCGGCGGGACCATCGGCTATACTGATCTCGTGATCTGTTCCGGTCTCTGTGTGCTCCGCTGCGGGGAGAGCACGCGCGGACATGGGGCGTATTGTTCAGAAGGGAGTATTTGTGATGCGTACTTTTTCGCCTGAAGCATTAAAAAATTACTGTATTGATATTCTGACCGCTGAGGGGGTGGCGGAGGACTGTGCCCGGGATGTGGCCGACCTGTTGCTCGATGCGGATCTGACCGGGGTGTCTACCCACGGTGTGAGCCGGCTGGCCATCTATGTGCAGCGGGTGCGCGCGGGGCTCATCGCAAAGGAGCGGTCTGTCCATGTGGTCCGGGAGAGCCCGGCCGCGCTGGTGATCGACGCTGGCAATGCCTTCGGCGCGGTCGGCGCCAAATTTGCCATGGAGCGGTGCATCCAAAAGGCCGGGGAGAGCGGCTGCTGCTTTGCCGTGGTGGACCATTCCAACCACTTCGGCGCGGCGGCCTATTATACCAAGATGGCGGCGGAGGCGGATATGATCGGCTTTGCCTGCACCAATGTGACCGGAAAGATCGCGCCGCACGGCAGCAAAACGGCGTTTCTGGGGACGAACCCCTTCTCTGTTGCTGCCCCCTCCAACGGCGACCCATTCCTGCTGGACATGACGCCCACGGTGGTGGCCCTGGGCAAGCTGATCACGGCCCAGAAGCTGGGCAAGTCCATCCCCCTGGGCTGGGCGCTGGACGAGGAGGGCAACCCCACCACAGATCCGGCCAAGGGGCGGCGGGGCTCGCTGATCCCCATCGGCGGGCCCAAGGGCAGCGGCATGGCCATGGCGGTGGACATCCTGGCCGGGATCCTCAGCGGCGCGGGATACAGCCGCTATCTCCATGACCTGTATACCCTGGACGAACCTCAGGGCGTGGGCCACTTTATGGGCGCCATCGACATCTCCCACTTTGTGGACGTCTCCGCCTTCAAGCGTATGCTCAGCGAGTATATGGACGACATCCGGCACCTTGAGAGGGCCGACGGCGCGCAGGAGATCCGTATCCCCGGCCAGAGGGGCTGCGAAGCAAGACGGGAGAATCTGAAACACGGCATCGCCCTGCCGGATGCGGTCTGTCAGGAGCTGGAGGAGCTGGGCAGGCCCCACGGCATCGCCCTGCCGCAGGAGATCGGAGAATAAACAGGATACAAAGCCCCCGCCCTATAAGGGCGAGAGCTTTTATCCTGGGGGATGAAGGGAAGAAGTTACAAAAAAGTTACAAATTTTACTTCCGCGGGGGCAAAACAGCATTTACATAACGCAGAATCTGTGTTACACTGAGGGGGACGGTCGAACGGTGCCGTATGCTCTGCGGGACAAAAAAGATCTGTCGGAACGGAAACAAAAAACGCGGTCCAGCGTCTGAATGATAAGAGATCGAACGGCAGGAGGCAAGCCCATGGTACGGCTGATCGACGTACAGAAGGAATATGAAAACGGGACCAAGGCCCTGAAGGGCGTGAACCTGCGCATTGACGACGGGGAGTTCGTCTTTCTGGTGGGGCCGTCGGGCTCCGGCAAGTCCACGGTGATCAAGCTGATCACCGCCGAGATCGCCCCCACCGAGGGGCGGCTGATGGTGAACGGCTATAACCTGAACAACATCCGCCCCCGGCAGGTGCCCTATATGCGCCGCACCCTGGGGATCATCTTTCAGGACTTCCGTCTGATCGAAAAGAAGACGGTTTACGATAATCTGGCCTTCGCCATGAAGGCGGTGGGGGCCTCCAACCGGGAGCTGCGCCGCCGCATCCCCTATGTGCTGGAGCTGGTGGGGCTGGAGAAGAAGGGGGCCAACTACCCCGGCGAGCTGTCCGGCGGCGAGCAGCAGCGGGTGGCCATCGCCCGGGCCCTGGTGAACAACCCCAGCATGATCATCGCCGACGAGCCCACGGGCAACCTGGACCCCCAGCGCTCCCTGGAGATCATGATGCTGCTGGAGCGCATCAACGAGCTGGGCACCACCGTGCTGGTGGTGACTCACGAGAAGAATCTGGTCAACCGCTTCGGCAAGCGGGTGGTGGCCATCGAAAACGGACGCGTCATCAGCGACGAGACAGGCGGGTATTACAATGGCGAAAAAATTTGACGCCGGCTACTATTTCAGCGAGGGCTTCCACTCCGTGTTCACCCACGGGTTCATGTCCTTCGCGGCTGTGTGCATGATCGTGGCCTGTCTGCTCATCATGGGCTCCTTCACCCTTCTGGCGGTGAATCTGAACCGGATGCTGGGCAGCTTCGAGGCTGAAAACGAATTTCTGGCCTACATAGACGAGAGCTATACCACCGAGCAGGCTCAGGCCCTCCAGCCCCAGATCGAGGGGGTGCCCAATGTGAAGCAGGTCACCTTCGTCTCCAGGGAGGAGGCGCTGGAGGAGTATAAGGCCGGCCGGGCGGACAACTCCCTGCTGGAGCGTCTGCCCGCCACCGCCCTGCGGGACCGCTACCGCATCCATGTGGACGACCTGCAGCAGATGTCCGCCACGGCGGAGGCGGTGAAGGCCATCACCGGCGTGGCCGCCGTGCGGGCGGCTGTGGACATCGCCAACGGCTTCGTCATGGCCCGGAACATCGCCACCGGCGTGGCCGTGGTGCTGGTGGGCATCCTGCTGGTGGTGTCCCTGTTCATCATCTCCAACACCATCCGCCTGGCCACCTTCTACCGCCGGGAGGAGATCGCCATCATGAAGATGTGCGGCGCCACCGACGCATTTATCCGCTGGCCCTTCGTGGTAGAGGGCATGATCCTGGGTCTGGCGGGGGCCGTGCTGGCCTTCTTTGCCCAGTGGGGGGTCTACGAGCTGGCGGTGAAGCTCATCGTCCAGAACAACGGCCTGTCCCCCCTGGTGATGCTGCCATACGGCGAGATGGCCAAGAATATTCTGGCCGCCTTCGGTGTGACGGGCTTCGTGATCGGCGTGGGCGGCTCCCTGATGGCCATCCGCAAATTCCTGCAGGTATGAGGTGACTGTATGAAGCGTAAAAAGATGCAGCGGATCGTGATCTCCGCGCTGGCCCTGGTGATGGTGCTGCTGATGCTGCTGCCCATGGTGGCGGACATCTTCCTGTACTGAGGGCCGCCCCATGAAAAGAGACAGACGTTTTCTGCGCCGGCTGCTGCCCGCGGTACTGGCCCTGGCCCTGCTGTTCCCGGCGGTCGGCCCGGCGGTGACCGCCCCCTCCGCCGCCGCCAAGGTGACCCAGGAGGAGATCGACGCCCTGAAGAAAAACGCCAACGACATCGCCGCCCGGAAAAAGGACATCCAGAACCAGCTGAAGGCCATCCGCGCGGACAAGAGCAAGGCGCTGAACAGCAAGGAGCTGCTGGAGGATCAGATCGACCTGATCCAGGACGAGATCGACAACATCGCCCAGCAGATCGCCGCCTATGACCAGCTCATCGGGGAGAAAGAGGTGCAGCTGACCCAGCTGGAGACCGAGGAGGAGCAGCAGTACGACCTGTTCTGCCAGCGGGTGCGGTATATGGAGGAGGAGGGGGACGTGTCCTACTGGTCCATCCTGTTCTCCTCCAAGTCCTTCTCCGACCTGCTGGACAACTTCATGATGGTGGAAGAGATCATGGAGTATGACGACAAGGTGATGAACGACCTGATCGCTCTGCAGGAGCAGATACAGCAGGAGAAGGACGATGTGGAGCAGGCCCGGCAGGAGCAGCAGGCGGCCAAAACGGAGCAGGAGGCCAAGCGCACCGAGCTGAAGGGCCAGCAGGACGAGGTGAACGCCCTGATCAAAGAGATCAGTAGCCAGGAGAGCGTGCTGGCCCAGGCGGAGCAGGAGCTGAAGGCGGCCGCCAACGCGGCCGACGCGGAGATCCGGAAGAAGGAGCAGGAGCTGGCCTCCCAGATCGCCAATGTGGTCAGCGAGTCCGGCTTCCAGTGGCCCCTGCCCGCGGGATACAACACCCTGACGTCCCTGTTCGGCTCCCGGATCCATCCCATCACCGGGAAGCCCAACAACCACACGGGGATCGACATCCCCGCCCCCGGCGGCACCTCTATCTATGCCGCCAAGAGCGGCGTGGTGATCACCTCGGTGAAAAAGGGCTCCTACGGCAACTATGTGGTCATCGCCCACAGCGACGGGACCTCCACCCTCTACGCCCACATGAGCAAGCGGGCGGTGAGCGAGGGGGCTACGGTGAAGCAGGGCCAGGTCATCGGCTATGTGGGCACCACCGGCTCCTCCACCGGCAACCATCTGCACTTCGAGGTCCGGGTGAACGGCACCCGGAAGGACCCCGTGAACTACTTCAAGGACAAGACCCTGTATGTCACCTCCGGCGGCAAAAAGGCGGCCCTGTCCCACTAAAGCCATAAAAGGCACCCCCTCCGCATACCCTGTGCGGAGGGGGTGTTGTGGTGCTGGGACGGTTGACGGCGCAGGAAAAGGGCAGGGGCAGGATCCGCATGGGCGCGGTCCTTGACATGCCTGTGCTGGAGTGCCGTGCGGATCTCTCCGGCCGGTGGGGGAAGCGCCGGGCGGAGCGGGCGCTGAAGCGGCTGGCCAGGGCGGGGGCGGAGCAGGTGCTGCTGCCGGACGGCTTTCCCTGGCCGGAGCTGATGGAGCGGTACGGGCTGACGCCGCCGGATGCCGGCCCTCTGATCCGGGCCATGGCGGCCCCATTGGCGCTGGCCGCGCTGGAGCGGCTGGAGAGACCGCCGGAACGGGCCACCGTGGCCCTGCTGGGGCGGCCCGGGGCGGGGGATGCGGCCCGGGCCGCCCGGCAGCTGTGCCCCCTGGTGCGGCGGCTGGCCCTTGTGGAGGGTGCGGCGGCGGACGAGCTGCGCCGCACCTGGGGGGTGCCCGTGCTGCCGCCGGACAGCCCGGCGGACGCCGCCCTGTGCTTTGCTCCGGGATATGGGGGAAATGCCCCCGTGACGCTGGAGCTTTGGCGGGGACAGGAGGGCTTGGCGGGCTTTGCCCTGTGCTGCCCCGCGCTGCCGCCGGAGCAGCGGGAGGACCTGCTCCTGCTGGCCGCCCTGTATCAGGCGGGAAAGCTGGGGCGGGAAGGGGTGAAAGTGCTTGACAAGTGCGGCAGAAAGAATCTATAATAACAAATACTGCATTCCCATGCCCATTTTCGCTTTTTGCGGAAAAACGGGCGGGACACGCCAGCAAATAGCGGAAAGGTGTGGATCATTTCATGGCGAAAGAATTTAAGCTGAGCCCCCAGCGGCTGAAAGAGCTGCAGGATGAGATCGTTTATCTGAAGACCGTGCGGGAGAAGGAAGTGGCCGAGCTGATCAAAGAGGCCCGCTCCTTCGGCGACCTGTCTGAGAACAGCGAGTACGATGAGGCCAAGACCGAGCAGGGCAAGCTCTACTCCCGCATCGCCGAGGTAGAGAATATCCTGTCCAACTACGTGGTCATCGAGGAGGACGAGGAGGCCGGCAACGACATCCGCCTGGGCTCCACCGTCACCGTCCTGGACAAGGAGTTCAACGAGGAGCTGACCTATAAGATCGTGGGCTCTCAGGAGGCCGACCCCATGAACGGTGCCATCTCTGAGGACTCCCCCTTCGGCAAGGCCCTGCTGGGCAAGGTAGAGGGGGCCGATGTCACCGTAGACGCCCCCGCCGGCCCCGTGGAGTATAAGGTGCTGAAGGTGGAGCGCTGACCCGAAAGAAACCAAAGATTGGAGTGGTCATCATGGCCGAAAAGAATAACCAGCCGGCGGAGCAGGAGGTCAATCTCTCCCAGCTGCTGCAGATCCGCCGGGACAAGCTCAAGCAGCTGCAGGAGGAGGGGAACGACCCCTTCCAGCTGACCCGGTATGTAGTGGACAACGACTCCGCCAACATCAAGGCCAACTTCGACGCCCTGGAGGGGCAGGAGGTGTCCATCGCCGGCCGCCTGATGAGCAAGCGGGGAATGGGCAAGGTGTCCTTC
>CAVJLQ010000152.1:0-3414 GCA_963650435.1 Alloprevotella sp.
CCTTGGAAAAACATTGAGTGAATTGAAGCAGGAGCACCCGGACGGGGAACTTGCCGTCGATCTGGAGGGCTTTCCGGAGAATGCCGCCGCATGCTTTGAAGAGGCGGGAGCGGACTATGCATACTTCTTTTTCGGGATGCAGAGCGGCGACGCCGAAAAGGCCATGGAGGAACGGGCGGATCAGCTGAAATGCGCCGGTTTTATCACAACGGCGGGTGTGCTTTTTGCGGACATGAAAGAGGATATGTCCTTTGCGGACTTCTTTGCTTTGATCGGTGTGGACGACTATGAGTACTTCGGGGAGGACACCACCGCGGGGGGCTGGCTGAAATTTGTATACCGGGGCATGGAGGTCATGGTGAATACAAACGAGCCCTCGGCCGGCGGCGGATGGGACTTTACAGGGGCGGAGACCGTAAAGCCCAGCGCCCCGGTGTCCGTCGCGGACAAGGAACTGTGGGATGCCAACCAAAAATTGGCGGACGCGGTGATGTTCGGATGAGCTGTGTGATGAGAGGGCGTCTGCATATCTGATCCACGGATAAGGAGGAAACACGATGGCGCTTCTGATCTTTGGCTTGATCATTGCCCTTGCCCTACAGCTTTGGGTGCTGTTTGCGCAGCGGGGCCGCGGACTGCGGTACCTCTCTCTTGCTGATGGAGATCATCCCTCTGGGCGGCGCAGCCTATTATGGGGTCGTGCAGCCCGACGTTCCCTATCTGGGCTGGCAGTTCGATGCCGTCCTGTGCCTGTGGCTCGCCGGTGCGGTCCTGCTGGGATACATACTGGCCTGGGGCGTTTATGCTGTGAGCAAGCTCCGCTGATCGGCGGAACGCATGGATGAACAAAAGGACTCCCGGCCTGTGACTACAGTCACAGGCCGGGAGTTTTTATGCTCTCTGATACACATGGATGTCAAAGCCCACCTGAGTCGTCAGGCAGTCCAGCGCCCGCAGGCGCTCCACGCCCGCCCTGGGGGTCTTCCAGGCGTAGGGGGTCATGCCGAACAGGGCCATGATATCCCCGGCCCGGTCGAGCCGGGCGGAAAAGCGCAGGGGCACCGTCTCCCGGTGGACAAAGCCGGGGTAGTCCTCGGTCTTCACCGGGTTCTCATAGGGGCGGTCATACAGCACCTGCTTCATCTCCCACAGGTGCCGGGCGGAGGGCACCACATAGAGGAAAAAGCCCCCGGGAGCCAGCACCCGGGCGAACTCCTCCACCGCCAGGGGGGAGAACACGTTCATCAGCAGCTGCACGGTCCCGTCCGGCAGGGGCAGGTGGTACACCGAGCCCACGGCGAACTCCCCCTCCGGAAGGCGGCGGGCCGCCCGTTTCAGGGCAGACCTGGACAGGTCCACCCCGGCAGTCCGGGACATGTGCCCGGCCGCGGACAGGGCCTGATACAGCCCGGCGGTGTAGTACCCCTCGCCGCAGCCGCTGTCCAGCAGGGCGGGGGAGGGGCTGTCCGCCAGCAGACGGACGGCCAGACCGGCCAGAGCGTCCCGCAGGGGGGCATAGTACCCCCGGTCCAGAAAGGCGGAGCGGGCGGCCACCATAGCCTTGTCGTCTCCGGGGTTTTTGGAGTGCTTTTTGTTGGCGGGCAGCAGGTGGGTATAGCCCTCCCGGGCGATGTCAAAGCTGTGCCCGCGGGGGCAGGTATAGCTGTGCTCCCCGCGGGTCAGGGCGGCGCCGCACAGGGGACAGCGGAAGAGACTGGTCATGGGATCACCTCGTTTTGTGTATCACAGCCGCAGCATCATCCACAGCAGGTCGGCGCAGCGCCCGTCGGAGTATCTCAGCCCATTGGGAAAGCGGCCATATTCCCGAAAGCCCAGCTTCTGATACAGGGCGATGGCCCGGGTATTCTCAGCGGACACCTCCAGCTCCAGCTGGCTGTAGCCCGCCTGCCGCGCCCCCAGGATGGCCCGCTCCGTCAACAGCCGCCCCAGCCCCATGCCCGTATACTTTTGCAGCAGGGCGATACCGAAGTCGGCCCGGTGGGCCCGGCGGGCGGGGGTCAGGCCGGTGAAGGAGCAGTTGCCCGCAAACTCCCCGTCCACAAAGCACTGCAGCATCAAATCCCGGGGGGAGCCGTTGACGGCGGAGATAAAGTCCTCCTCCTCCTTCACGGTGAAGGAGAGCTCCCCCGGCCCCCGCAGCAGGAACTCCGTCTCGCCGCAGATCGTCTCCAGCCCAGCCAGCATGGCGGCCGCGTCTGCCCGCTCCGGACAGCGGATGAGGATGGAGCGGCCGCCGCGCTCCTGCCGCAGCTCATCAATGCGCATAAAAGCGCCTCCTTGTCATATGGTGGCTCCATTATTCCACAGGACAGAGGAAATTGCAACCCCCGCGGGGAAGGGGGACTTTACAAGGCGGATGCTCACGGTGTATAATATATTGCCTATCGTCCAGCCAGAAACAGTTCTCAGGAGGAGACTATGGAAAAAGATGTGATCATCTCCATCAAGGGGATGCAGAAATATGAGCACGCCGACCCCGATGTGATCGAGCTGATCACCCAGGGCCGCCTGGCCCAGAGGGGGGACAACTTCACCCTGACCTATCAGGAGAGCGAGCTCACCGGCCTTGAGGGCACCCGCACCACCATCCAGGTGGAGGGCGAGCAGGTGACCCTGCTGCGGGAGGGGGGCGTGAACTCCCAGATGGTGTTTCAGGAGGGCCGCCGCCATATGTCCATGTACAACACGCCCTATGGCGCCATCGAGATCGGCATCAAGACCAGCCACCTGATGACCGACCTCCACGACCGCGGGGGCGACATCGAGATCGACTACGCCATCGAGGTGGACCACGCCCTGGCCGGCCGCAACATCTTTCAGATCAGCGTGAAAGAGGCCCCGGGCCTGAAGCAGTAACAGAGCAGAAACGGTCCCCGGGACCTTCCCATGTGCAGACAGGGAGGGCCGCCCGGGAGAAAAGATAAGGTGTGAATGATATGAGCAACATGATCCAGGCCGCCCGCCAGCAGGTGGCCCAGCTGACCCAGGCGGCCTATGAGAAGGCCGCTGCCGCCGGAGCTCTGCCCGCCGGGGCGGAGGTAAAGGCCACCATCGAGATCCCCAAGGACACCGCCCACGGGGACTATGCCTCCTCCTTCGCCATGGCCGGGGCCAAGGCCCTGCACAAGGCACCCCGGGCCATCGCCCAGGCCATCGTGGACCATCTGGAGCTGGAGGGCAGCTTTTTCAGCAGGGTGGAGATCGCCGGCCCCGGCTTCCTGAACTTCACCCTGGGCCCCAAGTGGTACGGTGATGTGCTGTCCGCGGTGGAGAGCCAGGGGGCCGACTACGGCTCCGGCGACGACGGCAAGGGGCAGAAGGTCATGGTGGAGTTCGTCTCCGCCAACCCCACCGGCCCCATGCACATGGGCAACGCCCGGGGCGGCGTGCTGG